>JAQVIE010000168.1 GCA_028695895.1 Methanospirillum sp.
GGACGGAGCCGTCTCAAAAGTTATTGAACCAAACGGTGTTGAAGAGCATGCAATTCGCCAGATGCTTCACATGGATGGGATAATCGGCCAGATGAGAGAGATGATTCGGGCCGGTGAACTCGTTACGGCACCTCTCCCGGTATCTTACCGATGAAACTTATCATCATCGCCGGCCCTCCTTCGGCAGGAAAAACTGCAGTAACCAGGCAGATTATCAGAACCCATCCAAATATCAGGGTAACATACCTTAAAATAGACGTGGTCTGCGCCACAGAAGATGAGGAGATCCGGGCAGAGTTTGGTATCCCTGCAAGAAAGGTCTATTCAGGAGATCTCTGCCCTGATCATGCCGAAATTATGATCCTTGATGAGGCTATTGAATGGGCCATGACTGAAGGCGCTGATATGCTCATCGTTGAGAGTGCAGGTCTGTGCCTGAGGTGTACCCCTTACACCACCCAGTCTTTTGGCATTGTTGTCCTGTCTGCTATCTCCGGGATCCAGTCTCCGGCAAAGATGGCGCCAATGATTGCCCTTGCAGACATAGCTGTTGTTACCAGGATTGATCTTGTGTCACAGGCAGAAAAGGAGGTGTTTAGAGAGAAAATCCGGGGAATAAGGGGAGATATTGACATTGTAGAGACTAATGCCCTGCAAGGAACTGGAATGAGGTACCTGACCAGGGCAATCGGAGAAACTCCGGAAATTCAAGATCCATCTGCGATTACCCTTCGTGGAATCCCTCCACTTGGTGTTTGCACGGTCTGTATTGGAAAGACAAACATCGGGTGGAAGCATCATAACGGGGTTCTCCGCCAGCTTGATGGTGATACCCTTATGTTCAGGGGCGACTGATGGAGGGAGACTGGATTTCTCCGGGAAGAGACTGTGGTGCATGCGGGTACGGGACTTGTGATGAGTTCTTTTTTGCCCTGAATGCCGGGATAAAGAAAAGAGAGGAATGCCCTTTCTCTTCAAAGAACCGATGCCGGGAGATACCCGGTATCAGAACTGTTTTGGGAACAGAAGACATCCTTGGGAACTCTTTTGATTTTATCCTTCATCCATTACCTGGTGAATGTTCGGCAAGGAAAATTCTTCTCCCATTTAGACCGGATCTGGTGGAACGATGGAATATCTGTCCGGATGATATCATTACCGGAAGGCCCATGGGTGCCGGATGTCCGGTCCAGCATGTACTCCGTGTTTTATCAGCAAACTGTGTATCTGGTGTGATTGTAACCCATGTTGTAGGTCCGCTTTTTTCACGTGGCAGAGAGGTAAAGGATCTAAAAGCCTATCATATAATTGGATTTGAAGGAATGGCTGAGAGTATCGGTCAGTCACCGGTATTTGGGAAGAGAATGAGTTTTCTTCCTGCCTATTGCATGATGAATCTTGCACACACCGGGGTTGTAAATCAGTTATTCGCACGAAAAGAAGGCCTTCAGGTAAAGGTGGAGGATATCCGTATATTATGAGACGGATTGAGGAAATAAGGTCTAATCTTGCGAATGGCACTGCAATAGTTCTGACTGCATCAGAATTTAAGAAACGGATTGCAAAGGACGATACAATCTCTGATGTTGATGTAGTAACATGTGGCACCTGTGGGGTTATGTCAGGAACTTATGCTGTCCTTTCTGTTCCTGTTGTCAAACCCGGTGCTTTTCTGCGGGCTGATACCGTGTCGCTTCAGGGTGTACCTGCAATTCCCGGTCCATGTCCGAATGAACGTCTTGGCCTTGTCGATCTCATTGTCTTTGGGACAGCAAATGCAAATGACCGGTTCGGAGGAGGACACCTGTTTCATGATTTAATTACAGGAAAAGAGATCCATGTGAAGGTCACTTCGGCTGGAAAGAATTATGAAGCAGATGTAACCCTTTCAGACCTTCCTTTTGCCAGGTTGTTTACAACCAGGAGTTGTTATAAGAATTATTCAGCCTTCATCAATCGTGGTAGTGAACCTGAAAAGACCATATTCTCCACCCTGCCCCTTGCCGGTAATGCCACGGAAGCAACAGTATCTGGTTGTGGAGAGATTAACCCGCTTGAAAATGATCCAAAACTTCGTTTTCTTTCTCCAGGAGATCCGGTTATTGTGAACGGGGCAGTCGGACGGGTGATCGGAACCGGGACCAGGAGTTCACCTGAGAAACCGAATATCTCGGTTCATGCAGACTTAAAAGAGATGGATGCCATGTTCTGTGGCGGTTTTAATACCGCTGCGGGCCCTGAATGCATCACCAGTATCGGGACTGCAATTCCGGTTGTTAACAGGGATGTTCTTACTTCACTTTGTGTCAGGGATTATGACATTGTATTGCCTGTTGTTGATATTAGTAACCGCCAGCCTGCAGGAAATGACTTGTACGACAGGGTATGGACGGGGACAGCAACACGGATTCAATACCATCCTGAAAGATGTCTGAATTGTTCCCAATGCACAGCCCGAACCTTGTGCCCGGTTGACGCAATAAAGGAGGACGGGACAATCAATCAGGTGCAGTGTTTTGTCTGCGGGACATGTGTTAAGACCTGCAAAGGATCGGTATATGAAGGTAACTTTGGATCCATCATGAAAGAAAGTGAAATTCCAATTATTCTTCGCCAGTCTGACCGGAGAAAAGCAGAGATACTCTGTAGGAGAGTCAGGGATATGCTAAAAAGAGGTGAATTTCAGATATGACCGGATATGTTCTTAAATGCCTGGTATGTGACCGGGAATTTCCTGACACATACACTCTCACCTGCCCGTATGGCTGTCAGGGGCTTATCAGAACCAGGTATGCTGCAAAGCAGATAATCCTCCGGGATGAGCCTGGTGTGTTTAAATATTCAGACTGGCTTCCGGTCACTGGTTCAATTCCAACAATGGCCGGACCGGTCTGTTATAAAAGTAAATCTCTTGCATATAATCTTGGTCTTTCAGATCTTTGGATAGTGTTCTCCGGTTACTGGCCTGAAAAAGGGGCTTTTGCCGTAAGTGGTTCATTCAAGGAGTTTGAAGCATTTCCTACAATGCAAAGAATTGCAGGGAAGACAAAGAGAGTCATCCTGGTATCTTCAGCTGGTAATACCGGAAGGGCCTTTGCCGAAGTGTCAGCACAAACCGGCCAGCCAGTCATTATTGTTGTTCCTGAATCTGCCCGGGACAGGATCTTTACAACCACTCCAGCTGATGATGTAATGCTTATTACTATCTCTGGTGATTATACCGATGCAATAATTCTTGGAAACAGGATCTGTTCATTGCCTGGTGTTTTCCCTGAAGGAGGAGCAAAAAATGTTGCAAGAAGGGATGGGATGGGGACTGTCATGCTGGCTGGAACCCTTGCCATGGGGACTATTCCTGACTGGTACCTCCAGGCTGTAGGAAGCGGAACAGGGGGAATTGCAGCATACGAAGCATCGCTTCGTCTTATTGCAGATGGCAGATTTGGAAGTAAAATGCCACGCCTGCTTCTCTTTCAGAATGAACCATTCATTCCCATAGCCAGAGCCTGGCAGGAGGGGAGACGGGAGATAAAGGATGCAGATATGCCAAACGCGATAAATTCCATTTCCCAGGTCTATTCTGAAGTTCTTACAAACCGTGAACCTCCGTACGGGATTACCGGAGGGGTATATGATACTCTTATGGCAACAAAGGGCATTATGGGCAGTGTTTCTTCAAAAAATGCAAGAGAAGCAGGAAATCTCTTCTACTCGTGTGAAGGAATAGATCCTGATCCAGCTGCTGCTGTCTGCGTGGCAGGATTGATACAGACATTACGTTCAGGCATTATCAATCAAGATGAGAAAATACTGCTGAATATAACCGGGGGAGGATATGAAATGGGAGAGAAAGAACTTCCGAGGTACGTGAAAAGACCTGACATGCTGGTGACGAAAATGACCCCGTTTGAAGAGATAGTTACAGCAGTGCAGAAGTGGATGAAAACATATGCATGAAAAGGCCGTATCCCGGATTTTAAAAAGTCAGAATATT
>JAQVIE010000169.1 GCA_028695895.1 Methanospirillum sp.
GTTCAGGTTCCACCACACGGTATGATCGTTCCTTCCCTTTATCCTGTATGATGACTGCATATGCGTGAGGCTGGTAAAGCCAGTATGCTTCCTCTGCAACAACACCATCTACAGCCTGGATATTCATCACCGATGGAACCTGTGTTGTCTCGGGTACCGGGGGAGGATCCCGTGAAGGTGTTTTTAACCTGGAACCTGGTTTTTTCGATGTTAGTGTCTGCATTCCTTCCTTTAGCGGAGAAATGATCCGATCAATGAACCCGGATGATAAAACCGGGGTCTCTTTTTCCCTCTCTTCTTCTGTTACAAGATTTTTACGGTCGGATGAGGGTTTCCCCTGGCTGAATATTGTTTCCAGGAGATCGTCAATCCGGTTGTCAGGTGGAGATTTTTTGGACGGGGATGATTTTACCGTCTTTTTCTTATGAGTATCCCGGGTCTTTCCCATATCAGGCATGGGAATCTCGATCTTTCTTTTCACATCCGAATTCAGAGAAAACCCATCTGTGCTCCCCAATTTTTTTTCTTTTCTTCCGGCAAGGTTTTTTTGAATCCCGATCCTCCAGAACCATCCTGAGCTGTTACCCTTTCTGGATAAAGACACCCGGATTCCTGATTTAAACTGGATTTTATCGGGAATATTGACATTATCAGGATCGATCTTTGCAGATGTAAGAAATAATCGTGCCAGTTTATCCAGGTGAATGCGGCTCATAATAATATTTGTTGCAATAGGATCATGATAACCGGAGTAGGAGATGAGAACTGCCGTATCCGGAGCAGGACAGAAAATTCCTGTTATATCATTGTCATGGATAAACAATTTGATCCATCTTGTTGGATCAGCAAGAAAGAAGAGGTGTGTTGCAATCAGCTCTCTTTTCTCTTTTGAAACAAGGGGATGCTTCTTTGAAATGACTGAGAGGAGAGCCGTCCTTGATCGGTACTTCCCGAATGAATCTGACTTTGATACTGCATCATTCTTACGAATCTCTTCATGCAATCTCCTGCATATCTCTCTTTCATCAGGGGTCAGACGTTTTATCCTGATGAGATAATGATACGTCCCTTTATCATCCCGGTATAAACCAGCGCGAATTGTCTGGTAGTACTGGGTTTTAGTCAATATCCAGGGATATTTTCCCTGATCTGAACTCACGGGTGATGAAGGATCGGGAGTAAGGGAATCCTTTCGGTAGAGTGGTGAATGATCATCCGGTTTTTTTTGTGTCTCTGTTTCTGTGATAAAGGTCATTCTGATGCTATAATCAATAATATTTAAGACATGGCCCGTAAATATCAGAAATTCAGATTATTTACTACAAATCATCCTGAAAGGGATGAATCAATTATGTACATATCATTGATGTTTGAATAATTTAAACTAAAAGTATTATACTTTTAGATATAATAATAGGATCTTGACAGATGAGATTCTGGCATAATCACTTCGCATACCAACCCACCGGAGAACCTGTATGTCAAAAATTATTATCATTGAAGATTCACAAAAGGACCAGGATTTTCTGGCTAATATTTTAAAAAAAGCCGGGCACCAGGTCATTGCAGCATCAGACGGGCAGACCGGCATTTTCCTCTGCCTGGAGAAGAGACCGGATATTGCTTTTCTTGATGTTATGATGCCTGATATCAATGGGATCGAAGTATTGAAGTGGATTCGGGAAGAATTACCTGAAATAAAAGTAATCCTGTGTACCGGTGCCGGTGACGGAAGTCTTGTGGACCTTGCCATGAGACTGGGTGCCCAGGGATATATCGTGAAGCCCTATGATGCGGATCAGATATTCATGAGTCTGCAGCGAATAATTGGGGTTTAATTCTATTTCTCGCCTATTTCAGATAGGTTAGAAACAAATAGTTGTCAAATAATTACATTTTCCAAGATACGTGATTGGAAATTTTTTTAAAAAAAGGTAAGGGATTTCCCCTATTATCAGATCTTCTTTTCGCTTCAGCCTTCGATCTTGATCGATGCCCTGGAAATTACTTTTCCGGTTTTATCTGACAAATCCAGGTAGAAGGTCTTGCCTAAGTTCTGTGGATTACCAAATGCATAGGCTCCGAAATATTCGGATTTTTGATTACCAGTCCATAATATACGGGCATTTGCATTAACCCCTGGTATATTATTATCAAAAGCGTCTCCACCTTCTTTATAATCCGCACATGATGATGCATTGATTACCAGGGTATCCCCTGCTTTAAATGACGTAGTCTCAAAGTAGTTACCTGTCGAATTATAAATCGGTTTGTTTTCATTATTCGGATCCAGTATTATCGTTCTGTCCACGACCCATGCAAATTTCGCAGCATCTGTCCCCATGGCAGCAGAAGGTGTGGTCATGAAATCAGTATCTGAGAACAGAATCGTGTCCCCACCTGCATGATTGATAACCATACCGTTTGCCTGACTGTATGTTCCTGTGAGAACTATCTGGGGTGTTTTTTCAGATGTACTTGCCATTCCGCCAACAAATCCACTGACAATGGCTGCAATAATGATAGTAACTACCAGCATCAGCATGATTGCAATAACCGGTGATACTGCATCATTCTTTCTTTTATTATTCTTCATTTCAGCTCACCACCACTTCTTTGTCAAGGATTGTTGAACCACTGGGCAGGTGAATCAGTTTTACATTCACGACGTCACCGGTCCTCAATACTTCCCATCCTTTACCGAGAATAGTTTGCATCCCGTCTTTATAGTCCCCACCTGAATCATAATCAGCGGTGTACGTATATGGTGTGGAAACTCCATATCCAGAGGCACCTGGGTCTGACGGGATAATAAATCCTCCAGCCTGACCTGCGGGTAAAGCGTACAGTATGGTTCCTCCAGAGATTGTGTAATTTCCAAATTGCTGCGGCATTTTATTGGGTACACCTGAATTCATCTCAGATATACCTACACCATATCCCCAGGGTGCATTCCGAGTTGCATTCCATCTATCCCAATTTGTTGAGTTATGATTCGGAAGAACCTTGGTAACCTTGGTTTCACCATTCTTACTCCAGGTGGTAACAAGACTGAGAAGAGATGTACTCACCGGTTCAGAGATAGAGAGTACCTTTCCCTCAAAGAAACTGTTTGAAAAGGATCCTCCGTTTTTTATTTTCACATCCATTGCAACAGATGGAGCTTTCTTGGCATCGCCGATCAGCCCACCCGCAAAACCGCTTACTACAGCGGCAATAATAATCGTTACCACCAGCATGAGCATAACTGCAATAACCGGTGATACTGCACTATCCTTCGTTTTCACGTAATTCCTCCTAATTTATAATAAAACCCAGGCATTGTCCATCCAGAATTTTATTAGAATGTATTTGTTTTCAAATGATTTAACTTATTCCAAATGTTAAAGGATTTAATTTACTTAGTTTAACTATTTATTTTTTTTACACAATTTGATCAACATCCAGAGGAAATCACGTGATTTTTTCTGTACCGCATTTTAATAAATATATTAATTTAGGTTGCTTTTAGGTCATTTTTTCTAAAAAAATCAATACTAATGAATGAAACGCGAAATTATAGGCATTTGCCCCACTGAAAAAAAAGTCATGAATGAGATCTGTTCAGGGCCATTTAAAAAACACCAAATGAGAGTGTTTCAGGGATAATATCAGGATATACATGATGAGTCATAGATTCACAAACTCATTCCTCCACCGTTTCCTGAACAGGTGTCGGAACCGGGGTGGGATCCCCGGTTTTTAAAGTATAATCAACCGTTACATAATTACCCTCAATAATCAGGTAGTACCTCCCTTCCCGGTAGATGGTCATTGTTTTTGTCCCATCACTGCTAAATCCACGGTTATATCCTTCTTCTGCAGTAACATTCTGCCAGGGATCAAGAACGGTAAGTTTTTCCCAGACTAATAAGGGGTTTGAAATCTTCGGATGGACGGAGTAGGTGATGGAGAACGGGCACTTGGTGATATTCAGATCTTTTC
>JAQVIE010000170.1 GCA_028695895.1 Methanospirillum sp.
TATTCCAGAAAATGAATGGGAACTAACTGTTGAGATAGCAGGCAGGGGAACCTGCAACCTGAACATCCGACTGGTCAGGATAGTGCTGGATGATATTCCAATGAACCTGATTCAGATCCGTGACATTACCAAAGAAACACGGATGCATGAAGAGATCCGAAGGCTTGCAGATATCGTTAGAAATACACAGGCAGGTATCATTGCCGGTCCGTTAAAAAATCCGGATATTGTCAATAAGGCATATGCCCGCATGCATGGATGTACTCAGGATGAAGCAATTAAGGATGGGTTTTTCAGTCAGATTCATCCGGACTATAAAAATGTCATTTCTGCCTGGATAAAGACAGCAGAGGAAAAGGGAAATATGACCGGGGAAGCGATCAGGATAAGAAAGGATGGTACAGAATTTCCGGCATTACATAACCTGACAATGGTTACCAGTGACCAGAGTGACCATTACCTTATTATGAATGTTCAGGATATATCTGACCAGATTCAGGTATGGAAGCTGACACGGGAGAAGGAAATACTTGCTAATTCTGTGGATCTTCTTTCCAGCATCCTTGAAAACCTTCCAGATTCAACTTTTGTAATTGATATATCAGGCAATGTTCTTGCCTGGAACAAATTTATGGAAAATCTGACAGGTACATCTGAAAAAGAGATGAGGGCTGGAGAAATTTCACCGGCACAGGCGATATATCAAGAAAAACGTCCAATGCTCATTGATAAGATTATAAGACCGGAACTTGATATATCCCGGTATTATTCTAATGTTAAAGATGAGGATGGAATATATTCTGCTGAAATTATTTACTATAAATCCAGTGGAGGAACCAGGTATATATGGACAGTGGCAAGTCCTCTCTATGATTCAAAAGGGACATTGATTGGTGCTATTGAGACAATCAGGGATATTACAGAATTAAAAGAGATCCATAAAAAACAATCAGAACTGACTGAAAAACTTATGCTGCTTTCTTCCCTGAACAGACATGATATAAGGAATAAGATAACCGTCATTGATGGATTCAGATTTTTTGCCGAGAATGAATCAACTGAACCAAAAGTCAGGGAAATACTTGCCCTTCAAAAGAAGGCTATCCAGGACATGGGAAAACTCATTGAGTTCAGTAAGACATACCAGAATATTGGGATTCATGAACCAGCCTGGCATAATATACGTGAATTATTTGAACGGGCAGTATTGCAAGTTTCTGTTGATCTTATACTGGTTTGTGATATTCCGCCTGTTGAAATCTATGCAGATGACTTGATTTACCAGGTATTCTACAATCTGGCAGATAATTCACTTAGGCATGGTGGCAATGTTACCACAATCCGACTCCAAATTGATACCAGCGGTGATGTTCCACGGGTAATATATGAAGATGACGGCCAGGGGGTTCCAGATGATGAAAAAGAACAGATTTTTTTACGTGGATATGGAAAAAACACAGGTTTAGGTCTGTTTCTTATCAGGGAAATCCTTGGTATTACCAACATCAGCATCATAGAAAATGGCATATACGGCAGGGGAGTCAGGTTTGAGATAAAAATTCCAGGCAATCACTTCAGAATGATTGATGACAAAAAATTCAACAGGGTAGTGCCGGGATTAGAAACCAGATACCAAATAGAATAAGTATTATACCACAAATCAGCAGAATTCCCTGATACATCCTGTCACTAAGCATTGTCTTACTCTGGTGAATACTGACCGATACAAGGGTATACCATCCAAAATCTGCAGCCCAATGACCAGCGGTAAACGCAACTGGTCCTGCAATGCCAAGAGTCAGCGAACTTAAAAGCAGGGCGCTGCCGACTGAAAACCACCAAATCCAGAAATACGGATTTGAAATACTTGTCAGAAATCCTGCGATTACCGGACCTGATAAATATTCTATGCTTTTATCAGTGGAAATTACAGCTTTCCGTGCACCAAAAAGAGTCATTCCTCCAAATAAAATCAGGGCAGTACCACCCAGCCCGGCAATGACAGGCTGAAGATTATCCGGAAATGATGATATACCGACGACAATGAGCACAATAATGGCCATTTCAATAATTATATGCCCAAGAGTGACCCGTGGCCCTGCAGTCCAGCCTACACGAAGGGCAGACCTGATTGTTGCAATAAGGGTGGGACCAGGTGCAAGGGCTCCGGTAAGGCCAATAATAAAACCCATTAAAACAAGCTCCGGAATACTCATACGAACTGCCTGTAATAATGTTCATAAAAGATATTCAAGTACATATATGTTTACCGGTAAACCTGACATGCATGTCATTGAACTATTCATGATGAAACAATTGTCTATAAAAGGAAATGAGGGGTATTTATATACTCAATGCTGAAAATTTTTACCGACGGAGCATCCAGGGGTAATCCAGGCCCGGCTGCCTGTTCATACCAGATAAAAGATGAAAAAGATGTAAAGATAGCATCATCTGTTTTTTTCCTTGGTCGCACCACTAATAATGTCGCTGAATATTCTGCCATAATAAAGGCACTTTCACGGGCAAGTGAAGAGACTAAAGATAAAATACATCTCTATTCAGACAGTCAGCTGGCAATCAGACAGATAACCAGAGCATACCGGATCAATAAACCACATCTTAAAACCCTGTATGACGAGGTCACAAACCTTGTTTTTAGGTTTTCACATGTAACCTGGGAGTATGTTCCACGAACACATCCTGACATTATGTACTGTGATCGGCTGTGCAACGAGGAACTGGATCGGCACCAGTGATACTTTGCCAGTTGTTTTTTACCTGGATATGACTTATAAATGTGGAGCGGTGAGTTATATCATCAGACCATTTCAGAGACAAGGATTATTGGAGGAAATTGAAAAAATTCTTCATCAGTAACCAAGGAGATATCTATAATTAATACAACACCTAAGACTCCTGTTACCCCTGCAATTCAACTACTTTCGGAGATGACAAACCCTGAACCCAGAAACTTCCTTCCCTATATCAGTACTTTTTGTCGATGATGAACCGAGTATGGGAGATATTGCAAGAATTTTTCTTGAGGAGCAACTCGGAGGATGTGTAGTAACCCAGGTTACAGACGGTATTATCGCGCTTGAACGCATCCAATCACATAATTATGATGTAATCGTGGCAGATTATGAGATGCCAGGATTGGACGGACTGCAATTACTCCGAACACTTAGAAATGCCGGAGATAATACTCCCTTCCTTGTCTGCACTGGAAAAAGCAGGCATGAAGTGGTTATTGAAGCCCTGAATGCAGGTGCAGACTTTTATCTTCAGAAAGGGGAGGACCCGCTGATCCTGTTCACCGAGATGAAACAGATGATTGTCCAGGCTGTAACAAGAAGGCAATCTGAAAAAGCCCTGGCAAATTCAAGAAATCTCCTCGAAGAGATCATTGATTTTCTTCCTGATGCAACTCTTGCTGTAGACTTATCACATAACATTATTGCATGGAACAGGATAATGGAAGACCTGACCGGCATACCATCTGACAGTGTATTGTTCAAACACCAGAATTTTTCAGATTATTGCATCAGGCATCCCGGAATCTCTTCACTTATCGAGCATATCATGATCCTTGGAGAACAGACGACCAGCACATCTTACAATCCTGGCATTGAAAACAGGATCATTACTGAAGAGTATCGTGGACTTGTTGGGGAAGATGAAACGGACGATCGATATTACAGGATAATGGTCTCCCCAATCCTGGATTCAGATATGCAAAAAGTAGGATTTATTGGATCTGTCAGAGACATAACTGCTCAGAAACGTTCTGAATATGCTCTCCTTGAAAGTAGGGAAAATTTCCGGGCTCTTGTGGAGAACAACACCGATATTGTCATGAGATTTGATGTAAATGGAAGACATCTGTATGTAAATCCGGCGGTCGACCCATATATTCCATTTCATCCAGAACATCTAATTGGAAAAACGTATAAAGATCTTCTATCTTCATCACGAA
>JAQVIE010000171.1 GCA_028695895.1 Methanospirillum sp.
CCTTTGCTTATCTCAACCATCTGGGCAAAATTTTTCACCAGACCACAGTTTGGTCCTTCAGGAGTTTCACTTGGACAGATACGGCCCCACTGGGTCGGATGCAGATCACGAGCCTCGAAGTGAGGCTGAGAACGTGAAAGTGGAGATATAACTCTGCGCAGGTGCGAAAGAACACTCATGTGGTCAACGCGGTCAAGAAGCTGAGACACACCTGTCCTTCCCCCAACCCAGTTTCCGGTCGCAAGAGGATGGAGCAGACGTTCTGTCAAAACATCTGCACGAACCGCAGTTGCAATTGAAAGATCCCTGTGTCTCATACTGGCTCTTTCCAGCTGGTACTTGACATCCCTGGTAAGCCGGTTCAAAGAGATACGGAAGAGATCCTCCATTAGATCCCCGGCAAGTTTGAGTCGCTTATTTGCATAATGGTCCTTGTCATCAATCCGCCGGCGGTTAAGAACAAGATCAAAACAGGCTTCAGCCATCCGGCCAAGGAAGTGAGCTTTTGCAAGCCTGACTGAATGCACAATTTTCATGCATTCCTCATCCTCTTCATCCACTATCCTGGGCATCAGGTAGTTAAGGTGAGGAAGGAGGTAATTATCAAGAACAAATTCTGCACGTTTGCGTTGATAATCACGGGTCTGGTTAGGTGCCAGTTTCTTACCGACATACATAACACCACATTCAACCGTCTCACATTCACTCTCCTCAAGGTTCTGCATCATGAATGTAAGGATCTCTTCATCTGTTGAAACAGCCCTGACAACATCAGCATCACAGGTCATCCCAAGGGCCCGCATCATGTCAACAAAACGAAGATGACCGGCAACTGATGGAAACGTAACTTCAAGCAGGTTTTTCCTGTTTCGTTCAACAACTACCAGGGCACGATAACCCCTGAACTGTGAAAAAACCTTTGCAACATAGATACGCTCATTATACCGCTCAGTATATTCGGTCATGATCTTGTTTGAAGCAAGATCTTCAAGCGTCATGAGCACACGCTCTGTTCCGTTTACGATAAAATAACCACCAGGATCAAGTGGATCTTCTCCATGAGCAGTTCGTTCCTCATCTGTCATCCCATGCAGATTGCAGGCAACAGAACCCACCATGATAGGGAGTTGTCCGATGGTCGCAGTAACCGGTTCGTGCCTTACCTCACCCTGAATAAGAGTCAGATCAAGCTGAATTGGAGCAGCATAGGTAATGTTCCGCAACCGCGCCTCTCCAGGAAATAGTTCCGACTGAGAACCATCTGCTTCACGAACAAGAGGTTTTAAGATTTTCAGTTCTCCAAGTTCTACAGAGACTGGTTCATTCCCTTTCCCCCGTGTTTCAATGTCCGTCTCAATTACCCGCTGTTCATCAACGACCTTCTGGAGATTATTGATGAGAAAATGATTATATGAATCCAACTGGTGACGGGCAACGTGTTCACGTGAAAAGAAAGCCCGAGAAAGTATACTTAAATCTATCAACAGATCAGCCCCGGAAGGTTATTTTTTGGGTCGTCTTACCACAAGACGATACGATTCTGCACGACCTGCAGTCATACTTTTTCTGACGATTTTTATTACGTCGCTAATTCTGGCCCCAATTGACAATACTGCCGGATCATCATGATAAATCTTTGGCAATTGTTCTGGTCCGATCTGGTATCGGGAATAAAGGTTTTTTAAATCGTCTTCACTCATGATACTATGTTCTGGTACCATCTCATGTTTCAGTACGTTCAGCTCGACAGTCACGCCATACCCCCTGGAAATGCATTTCGATAAAAAGTCTGCACAAAAGACCACAACTGTAGTGGAACGGGCTCGGAGGGATTTGAACCCCCGACCACCTGGTTAAAAGCCAGGCGCTCTGCCTAACTGAGCTACGAACCCCTTAAGTCACTGATCTGTAGCACTATTAGAATGATGTTTTCACATATAAATATTCCCTGGGTTTTTCCCCTGAAGATGATGGTTTTTTGAAAAATATTTTGAACTCTATTCTTATGACCCCGGATATTAAAAATTAAGTGCTGCGCGGGAATAACTTATATCTGTATTCATGATGTATTTTTAAAGGAATTGTCCACCTCCAGTTCCGGAGAAAAATATCAGGATGATTTTTTTGTACAATACCATAAGAGAAGAATATGGAGGAAAAGTGTCATTGAATAATGGGTGATCTCGCAAAATGGATAGAATCGCATCAAAAACTATGTCAGCCGCAAAGGGAACATGCCAGGCGGGCCCTGCGGCATCTTTCACGGATTGAGAAAAAAAACCTCTTTTCAGACGATATATCCTATATGCGATCCGCAGAAGGACGGTGGTTTGAGATGATCGCCTATGAGCTCTTTCTGGATATCGCAGCTAAAACTGATACCATCAAAGCCGTAGTATTAAAAGGAGCGGACGTAAGAGGGAAAAACCCCTTTCCTGCTCTTGGTCAGAATGGTTTTTTTTATTCAAGGAACGGAGATATTACAATCAGGGGGAACGGGCAGGACCTTGCAGAGTTTGATCTGCTGATGACAAAACCAGATGGCTCTGTCATTTTTGTTGAAGTTGTCACTTCCCCCTCGGATTTAAAAGACTTTCTTCAGGAAATTTACTATAAAAAACAAGTTATCAGGTATTTGTTTAACCAGAAAGCAGTAACTTTTATCCTGGTCACCTCATTCCCCCTGACCAATTATAAAGGTGGAAGAAAGGTCCTTGGATCAGAAGAACACATCTCCCTCTGCACCCGTTCATGTGATAACTTCAGAAAACATATCGCAGGCACATGGAACAAACAGTCACAAAAACCTTTTCTTCCTGCTGGAAAGACATGTTTGTCCACAGATCTCATCACAGCTGCACCATTTCCATACAAACAGTTTCATGACATGGAACGGGAATGGGTATTCACAAACCTTGGAGGAGAAGGGATAATTGATCTTCCATCGCCATACAGGAGCCACACCCTTGTAAAAAAAATCCTGTTTGGAAGGCTTTTTCTTTCAACAACCAAGAGATTGTGTGAAAGTTTCAGATTTGTGTACAGAGGTGAGGAATATGATGCAGAAGAATTACAAAAGAATTTTTCAAAAATAATCCTGGCAGCAGATATTCCTGACTATAATCCATTAATCTATCTTAAGCTCAGGCAAAAAAAGGAATATTACAAAATGGTCTATGATGGCCGGGGCACTTTTAAATATGAACGAAAAACTCCACCAAAGGTTGGATTTTACATATGGCTTGAGTCTCTTGAGCCGGAACTCGGATATCAGGTTGCAATCCGGCTTGTAAATTCATTGTCTGAATATTGTTTTATTGCACCAGAAAAACAACCACCCGGATCATAATTTTTTGAGGGCTCTTTCTCTTTTTCTGTCAGTTTTTTTAAAATTTCGTAATGACTTTAAGAAAATGGAAAAGAGAGAAGAGAATATTACAGGTTATACCCAGCCACGGACCTTCATTGCCTCAACAACGCGCCTTACAGCCACAACATATGCTGCCTGACGCATGTTAATCTTGTATTCTTTGGAGGCATCGAGGACTTCATGATAAGATTTTGTCATGGCTTTATCTAATTTTGAGTAAACCTCATCAAGGGTCCAGTAATGCATGTACATATTCTGAACCATTTCATAGTATGAAACAGTAACTCCGCCGGCATTGCAGAGAAAATCAGGTATAACATGTAAACCATTTTTAACAAAGACTTCATCACCATCCGGAGTGGTCGGACCATTTGCAAGTTCACAGATAATTTTTGCTTTAATGGTCTTTGCAATTCTTCCATTAATAGCCCCTTCATCTGGTGCAGCAGCTACAATGATATCAACCGGAAGAGCAAGAACATCCTCATTTGTAAGAGTTTTTAATCCTTTATAGCCGATAACGGAACGTGTTTTTTTCTTATGGCCATTTAATGAAGCGATGTCAATACCCTGTTCATCATACACTCCACCCTTTGAATC
>JAQVIE010000172.1 GCA_028695895.1 Methanospirillum sp.
TTATCCCATCCTTCCCCTAATTCTTCAATGTATTGGACTCGTGATAGAACGCTGGTGATAACCGGATTTCTGGAATATTGATTATGTTCTATGTTATCCGGAGTAATGCCTTTCATCAGTCCCCCGATATTCGAAAATTCAATCCGATCATTGAATATTTTGATAATAATTTTTCCACCCTGATCAGCATAGTCACGGTGGCAGACTGCATTTGTCACCAATTCCCTTAATGAAAACTTCCCATATTCAGGAATATCCGTTCTTTGTATGTTCCCAGGGATCAATCGTGACATAAGCAGGGTATGCTGAAGAAGATAGGAATAACAGGCATCTATCTGTTCGAAAAGGTTTCCCTTAAACTCTTTCAGATCAAGTTTTTCCCCACCAACTGCTATTCCCTTGTATCGTGCAAGGGCAATGTAGGCACTTGGAAAAAAGGATAACGGATTTATTCCAAATAAGAGAATACCTGCATTCAGGATCTGACCATTCCGGATTGTCCGCATTGCGGTAAGAAAATCCAAAACAGACGACACGATTTTTTTTTGAGAAATTCTCTCATATAATGGTATAAAAGTATTATTTACATAATTCCAGTCTATATCATCATGTGTAGCATTATCACAGACTTTTTCATCCCATAATAGCGTTTTTCTTTCCTGTTTTGCAAGACTCCGGATTTCATGTGCTGCTATCCTGTGGTTACTTCTGCCTACTCTCTTATACGCTTTATCATGGAAAAAAACCGGTTTATCATCACTTTCCGAAACTACTATTGCAATTACATTTTTTCCCTGATTCTGGTATTGTTCGATCGATGGAAAAATGGGGGGGTCAGTATTTCGTTTCACATAATTTGCCAGATCCTCCAGGGTTCTTGTTCCTGTATCAACACCGGATATCATTCCGTTATCCTGAATTCCGATGAGAATTGTTCCCCCCTTCGTATTGGAGAATGCAGAGATGCTTTCCATTATTTTATCCTTTTGAGATAATGATGGTTTAAACTCCAGGATCTCTGATTCCCCGGATTCAATGTATTGTAGTAATGTATCCTGCATAATCATGAAAGATTATTAGACGTTCATTAATTCTATCTGAAGAGTATTCCGGATCTATTTACGACGAATCAACTGGTACAAAATTCCATGGCTCCCCATGATCATAGTAAAAAGACCTATGGAAAGGAGATGAATCTCAATAAATGGTCTGAACAAAAACCCTGAAAGAAAAGCGAAGAATATTGCAGCCCCAAAGATGAGCGTTGTCATCGATGGAATTTTTGACAGTATCCGGCTGTTTCTGGTAATATCAAAGAGTAAATGGGAGATAATTCCCGCCCCATGACGGAGTGGATTCATCTTATGCTTATTTGGTACATCATATCTGACGGTAATCGGAACCTCAACCATTCTTATTCCGATCAAGGCAAAATGGGTGATCATATCAGATTCAAGATTATATCCCTTTGATTTGAAGTTAAGATTATCCAGCGCCCGTTTTCCGAGAACACGAAAACCGGATTGTGAATCGGTGATGGGAATCCGGGATGCCAGTCTGGTGACCCCGTTCAGAACCTGCTGACCGGCGATCCGATACCGGGGGATCTGGTTCTTCTCTCCCATGAAACGGGAACCAATGACCATATCTGCAACTCCAGCCATGACCGGAGCAGCAACAACCGGAATTTCCCTGGGATTATGTTGTCCGTCACCGTCAAGGAGAATGATGGTTTCAATACCGTTTTTCTTTGCATAGGAGCATCCGATAAGAACCGCCCCCGCTTTTCCCTGGTTCTTGTGTAACCTGATTACGTCCGCCCCGGCTTTGGTGGCCTGATCAGCAGTATTGTCAGACGAACCATCATCTATTACGATTACCCGCTGGACAATCTTACGTGCCTCTGTCACCACCGAACTGATAATCTGCCCTTCATTATATGCCGGGATGAGGACTGCAGTCGATGAAAAAGGATTGATATTATGCGATTCAGAATGTTCTTCAGAATCAAACTGGTACCACTGATAAGAGGGTATGGTCTGATATGAAAATTCATGGCTTCTTGAACTTTGTTCGGTGTGGTACCTTATATCATCACATGCCGGAGTAATCTCTCCCTGAATGTACCATGGCTCATGCGATGAATTCATTATATCATAGAATAAGAGTCTGGAACCGGATCCCCAAGTACGAGCCCCCTCCATTCCCTGTAAGAATATCCACCCGCATCACATTTGAGCATTTCTAAATTACCCTGTTCCTGGCTGGAACATGTTATAAAGACTTCCGGACCCCCATCCGGGTCTGCCTTCATAAGAATCTAAATATATATTGTTTGAATATAGTACAATATAGCATAAATAGTTTGCTTCTTTCATCGTGTAAACCCGGTAAATATATTGATGAAATGAGAGATAAGGTATGAAATTTCTCACTTCTTACTTATCTACGTGCGGTGAACTCAGGTAATAAACATCAAATTGGATACATTCTGCCATGACAATATCAAAAAAGCCTCTGATTATTGGGTGTATGGTCACCTGGCTTATCATTATCGTTATGTTCATGTTTCTTGCAGGCTCTTTTGATATTGAGGTTCTTTTTGTTCTCTGGCTCATTGGCATCCTCATTATTGCTGAACTCATTGATACCTGTTATGTCCGTCCTGGGTATGTGCGGGTCATAATGATTATTGCCGGAGCCGGGACCGTTCTGTTTGGTATTATTGTGCTTCGGAAGGTCTGGGTGATATTATACGGGTGAATGGCCGGGTGAAGAGATATATCTTTTACCTGGTATATGTCTTGCTATGTCTCCTTGTTGCCGGTCTTTTGATTGGAAACGGAATGCAGCTGCTTTTATATCCGGCTGAGAAAAGTGTCCGTGAGACAGGATATCATATGAATATCGGCGACCTCCGGAAACAGGCTTTTAATAGTTCCACAGATCTGCTTCCCCTGATGCAGGAACTTCTGGATTTTAGCGGGACAATAGCTGTCACATTGAGAAAAAATGACATTGAGTCTGCCAGTTCTGACCTTGCAAGGTATACCAGCCGGTATCATGATCTTCAGAATCTGATAATCAGGCTGGATATGAATGAGAGTGAGATAGCCCGGTTTTCTCATGATGCAGGTCAGCAAAAGGATCTTCTCTCCCAGTTTGTATCTACATCTGAATCATTACAGTCACTTGAAAGATTGGAGATTCAATATCAGGATGAAGAGAATCCAGATTCCGTTACCAAAGTCCGGTTGCAGGGAAAGGCGCTCAAAAACAGGATTCAGACTCTGCAGAATCAGTATGCTGATGTAACTGATTCATTATCTTCCCAGGGGAATACCCTTGGTGTGAATACTGAACCGGTGGTGATGAGCAGGGCTGAATTGGAAAGATTTACCGGGATCGTTGCTGAGCGGCAGAATGAACGTGACCGATACACCCGGTTTGCAGATACTGTTTCTCCTTTTGTTTCATTTCTGGCTGCACCAGACAATATAACATTCATGGACAAAATCGAGATATATGGGTTTGTATCAGGATCACAAGGGAATCCATCGCCAGTCTTTATTACTCTGGATGATGAACCGCTTTATGAAATAATACCTGATGATATCGGAGAATTTCGATCAACGGTGATAATACATAATATTTCAGCAGGAGATCATATCCTTGCCACCCGATGGGGAAACGTGATCTCTGAACCTCATCAGATAGTTGTAACAGCCATGGAGACCTCGCTGGGACTACGGGTAATTCCGGTAAAGGGGATGTCGGCGGTTAATCTGACCGGTATCCTGACTGCCCGTGATCCTGTTCCTATGGTTCCGGTGAACATACTCGTCGGAGGCCAGGTTTTTGACACTGTCATGACCAGTGGAGCAGGAACGTTCCTGGTGACAGTGCCTTTGTCAGAAGGAATCTACGGTATATATGCGCGATTTGATGATCCGACATATCCCCTGC
>JAQVIE010000173.1 GCA_028695895.1 Methanospirillum sp.
CGGTCTTGTCAGCTGGCAGGACGAGATGAGACGTATAGGTCTTCTTTATGAAGGGGATACGACAAAAGTCGTTGCCATCCCTGCTTTTGTTGAAGTAACACGCAATTTAAACATTACTCCCGGGAAACTGGCCCATTTTGGTTTTACCTTGTTGCCGGTAGGAATTCCAGGCACTTACAATCTTTCCTTTTCAGTAGTCATGCGGTCAGCAACCGGTGACCAGAAGATAACTGAAGTATTTGTAAAACGTGTCACGATTGTTCCGACTGATGGAATATCATCACCAGTGAATGGTTCAATCTTTGTTGAAAGCCAATTGCCAGACCTGAATGTATACCTTGACTCTGCTTTTAAAGGGAACGTTCCAGCAATAATTGCCGATTTAAAACCCGGTCATTACATTATTCGGGTAATTAATAATTCTTTTGAGCAAAACTGGCCAGTTGACGTGGAACGAGGCGTTATGACACGTCTTTTTATAACCGGAGAAAAAACTTCACCAGTAATCACAAAGAAAAAGGCCGGCATTATATCTGACGGGACACTTATTGGATATATTGAAGTGAATATTCCCCTGATTGCAATAATTTCTTTTATCTTCCTCTTATGTACTGGTGTTGTTATTTATGCGGTAAGAAAACGTAAGCGTGTAATGGAAGAAAGAAAAATAGAGGCAGAGAAAGAAAGATCAAAAGATCCCGAATCTGATAAAGCAAAAAAAGAGAAAGAACTTCTTGATAAAATTCATAGTAAAAAACCATTATTTTCAGGCCTTTCCCCTTCATCCGCACCACGTCAAAATGCTGGAGGTAAAAAATTTTTAGACAAACTTACCGGTGTTCGTGCTACTGGCAGGAGATCTTCACAGGTAACAGAATTAAAAAAGGATAAAAAACCTTTAAAAGAATCTTCCATACCCGGTTCAAGGACAGATATTCCAGAACTGGATTTAAAAGTCCGTGACCTGGACACCAGGCCCGGGTCTGCAACTGCAAGTATCGGGGTATCAAATCTTTCACCAGTTACTGTTACAATGGAAGATAATACCATCTCTCCTGGCGGATTTGGGATTGTCCAGGTAGAACTTGATGAACCCGCAAATGATGAACCGGAAATCATACTTTCACTACGTTTTCTTGCGGAAGGTTCAGAGTTTTTAAAAAATATTGCAATACCATATAACCTGGGCATTGCTTTACTCGCCCGCGGAGTTATTGAAAAAGCATATGAATATTTCAGGGTATTACTGGCTGCACATCCTGACAATATCAGCGGGTTATTAAACCAGGCACATATTCTTCTTAACTGGGGCCTTGAAGAAGAAGCAATATCTTTTCTGAATGAAGTCCTTGTTTTGGATCCTGGTAACGAAGATGCCTTAAACCTCCTTAACCATATTCAGGACAAAAGAAACCAAAAAAAGAGTAAACAGGAACCTGAACCAGGATCAAAAATTCCTGACTATCCTGATGAATTATCTGACCGGTATACTCCAATACGCCTTTTAGGAGATGATCCTTTTGCAATTGTTGTTCTGGTCCGCAAAAATGACACCGGGGAATTACGTGCCCTGAAAATTCCCCGTACATCAGAAAAAATTAGTTCATCCCTTTATACAGAGATATCATTACTGTATCAACTCCGTCATCCTTATGTGCTCAGGATGTTCAGGGCAGAATTTTCTCCGGTTGTCATGCTTGAACTTGAATTTGTATCAGGAGGGTGGCATGACGGAAAACAGTACACGACATTATCTGATTTACCTGTACCCCTGCCCTTTGATACCTGGTTCCCGCTGATTGAAAAAATAACAGAAGGCCTTGCCTATTTACATCGCCAGGGAGTTCGCCATTATCATCTTTCACCAAAACATATCCTGCTTGATGAACCAATGAACCCAAAAATATCAGGTCTTGTTCGCGAATCCCTTCGTGAAGCCGGGGTGAGTGGTAAAGAAGAGTTTTTTATCATGGCTCCGGAGCAGGCAGATTCAAAAAAGTATGGTAAACCTGGAAAAAAGACAGACATCTACCAGCTTGGGGCAATATGGCTCTGGCTGGTTACCGGCCAGGTTATGGACCAGGAAATAACTGACAGGGAAGACATTACTATTACAAGGGTGAATGGTGTTATTGATGACAGTCTTGAATTGTATGCACCAATTTTTTATAAACTGACGGCCTGTTATAAAAAAGACAGATATCCATCTGCTGAGTCATTTTTGAATGATTTGAAAAGAGTCAGTCCTGGTATCTCTAAAATAAAAAGGAAAATTACTGATGGAGACGTCACATGAATGCCTCATTTATGATATCACTTTTCGTTCCTTTTTTCATCTTACTTTTGGTAATTTCACCCGCATGCTGTGCTGATCTTGACATATTTTCAGGAATTTCTTTTTTAGGAGGTAAATACTCCACAAATAGTTTCCCAGATGAGATGTATCCAGGTCAGAGTGGCCAGTACATGGTAGAATTTCTCAATACCGGAATGACAGCCTGGGAAAATGATGTTGAAAAGGTAGGGGTTGAATGTTTTGGTGATTCATCAATAATATCGGTTGAACAGAACATACAGCTGTTACCACAAGGGTCCAGGGTTCACTCCGGGAAGAGCTATCATTTTCCATTTTTCATTACTGCACATAACATTGGCCAGGCTTACCTGACTTTTGCGGTTGTCCAATTACATCCATCAGGAAAAACCACGATAATTTCCGATCCTAAAACAGTTTCAATCAATGTAATGTCCGGTATTCAGGGTAATGAGAAAAATACCGGCAGCATCCAGGTGTCCGCAGGCCCTCTTCACCTGCCTGTTGAACTTGACGGCATACCTGTTGGCCTGACGCCACTCACCCTTCCTGACATCCCTGTCGGAGATCACCTCATTACCATCGAAGGAAAGGAAGGTGTTGTGGATAAAATGGTTGTAGTTGAACCAGGTTCATTAAGCTCAATCACCTACAGCCCTGATAAATCAGTAGTAGTGATTGAAACCGGAGAATCACTCTTACTTGACAATTCAAACCCTCTCCTAAGACTGATATTATCAAACTTTTTTATAGCCCTTGGGCTGGTTTTTGCCTTGACAATTATAGCTGTTATCTCTATTGTTATTATCACAATAAAGATGCGAAAAGTAAAATTTACCATTTCAGAAGTTCTCCCCTGCTCGCTGCATAAAAAAAGTACCAGAGACTTTGCGATTGAAACAAGAAGAAAATCTGCTTTTGATGAAGTTATTTTTGAACCAGTTGCCGGATTATTCAATCAGGGGGAAAAGAAATTAATAAAAATACAGGTAACAAACCTGGGGATAAAAGCGATTGTTGTTCAAAAAATCCGCATTGATCCTGGAAAAAGCTGGATTATTTTAAAAGAAATTATGGATGATGATCCTGGTGACAATGAAGATATCCAGGAGATTTCCTATATCGACAGTAATGGAAAAGAAAAATCACAAATTGTTCATCTTCAGTACCGTATAAAACCGGGACATGCTGATATCTCGTGGTTTTTCAAACGTTTTATTCTTAAAAAAGGAAAGATTGTTGCGATTGTTAATATAAAAAATAATGGTTTTTTACCCCTTAATGTCGATTCAACAGCTATACCCTCCGGAGAGGAAAAAGAGATGGAACTGGAACTTGACGTTCCTGACAATGATGCTGCATCGGTTTATAAAAAATTAGAGATTTTTGCAGGCAGTCTTAACCCTTTCACATTATCTGTGAAAATACCCTACAACATGGGAATTTTTTTATTTTTTTCAAAAAAGTATGCAAAATCACTGAAATGGTTTAACCAGCAGATAACCCGGGACAATGGAGATCCCACTATAAACCGGTACCGTGACCTTATTGTAAAAAAGTTAAATCTTTCTTCAAAATCACAAAAACCGGATTTGACAAGTTTGGATGAAGAGTTACCTGGTTTTGTGGAAAAAAGAGATCA
>JAQVIE010000174.1 GCA_028695895.1 Methanospirillum sp.
CCATCAACTCCCCATCCCAGAGCAATATAAGACATCACTGTTCATGAAGAAATGAGCACCATGGCAGTGAGAGAAATCCCTATTGATTTGTGAATGTTCATTCCAAGAACAGATGTGACGACAGGAGTCAGTATTATTCCGCCACCTATGCCAAAAAGGCCTGAACCTATACCAACGCAGATTCCAAGGATAATAAGGATAAAATTACTTATTCTGACAGAAGACCCACTGAGGTACCGGCTCTGTTTAACAGCCATCCAAAAAGCCATGAAGAGTAAAAAACCTGAAAATGCAAGGACATGGATCTGATGGGGTATTAATACCGAAAGGCTGCTTCCTGTCATGGAACCAATTACTCCTCCTGCACCAAGAATAATCGCGGGTCTTAAGGCAACCTGTTTTTCACTGTAATTTTTCAGGGTGCCGGCGACTGCAGTTGGAAAAATTACAGCAGCAGAGGTTGCCACTGCCATTGCCATGGCATTATCCTCATAACCAAGATCATAAAGAAGAAAGAACATGACAGGAACCATCACGACTCCGCCGCCTATGCCAAAAAGGCCGGCAAGAAATCCTGCTATGATTCCACAGAGCAGAAGAATGATGACGGTAATAATTAAGGGATCCATGCCATATCAGGGGTGCGATTTGATGTGGAACTATATATAGTCTGTTAAGAGTGGAAAAGAGAGATATATCCAGGGATATGATTTTCAGTTCACAGGAGAAAATTTAAGTTGTTCGCTGAGAAATAAGGACTTGATATGGCTGTAGATCCGGATGATGTCCGGTTCGACGAAGGGATATCTCTTATAAAAACAGGAAAATTTGAAGAAGCAATTGATATCTTTTCTGAATTGGTGAAAAAAGATAATCGGAATCATAAAGCCTGGAATGCGTACGGGGTAGCATTATCCCAGACAAATCACAGTGAAAATGCAATTAGTTGCTTTGAAAATGCCCTTCAGTTGGATCCTGATAACAAGATATATCAGCGCAACCTTAACAGAATAAAAAATCCTCCCGCAAAAACTCCCAAAAGTAAAATAGCTGATCTGACTCCACATAAGAAGAGCAGGAGCTGGCTTTATGGCGCAGCCCTCCTTGTTCTTCTCATTGGAATTGGTGGAATATTTATTTCAGACCAGGTACCAGGATTTTCCGTTTCAACCGGAATACCCGGGATTTTCCCTGGAGCTGAGCCGGTTGATGAAGTTTTGGTAAATACTCCGGCACCGGTGATGACCATCATCGCTACACCAGAGCCAACACCGGAAAAACCGGTCCGGACACCCACACCTGTACCTGAAGTTTTGTTTCACTTCATTGATGTCAGCCAGGGAGATGCTGCACTGATTCAAAGTGAAGGGAAAAACATGCTTATCGATGCAGGTCCGAAAAGTTCTGGCAAACGGCTTGTTGACTACATAAAACAACAGAATGTGACAACTCTGGATTATCTTGTTGCATCTCACCCGCTGGACGATCATATTGGTGGAATGAGAGATGTTCTGGATGCTTTTGATGTAAAGACCTATGTTGATAATGGTATGATTCATTCTTCTGACCTGTATAAAGATGTTATCAGTGCAGTGATATCTGATCAGGCAGTACGGATGATCGCTTCATCAGGGATGACTATTCCCTTCACCAATACAACAAAGGTCGAGATAATCGGTCCACGCCGACTTACCGGGCACCTGGATGAAGACTCTCTTATCCTGCGTGTCACCATGAATAATGTATCAGCTGTGTTTCCAGGTGATTCATCAGAGGTGAGAGGAACTGCAACCATCCTCAAACTTCCTGATCACGGTTCTGATACAGGAATTGGACCAATCATGAATACAAGGCCGAAAGCGGTTGTCATCTCCCTTGCATCTGGTAATCCATTTGGTTATCCCCGTTCAGCCACACTTGACGAGATTAAAAAACAGGATTCCCGGCTATTCAGAACTGATATTAACGGAACAATTGTTATCAGAACTGACGGTGAGAATTGGAGCGCTATGACAGCACGCTGATCCATGTCTTTTTTTTACGCTGCAATGCCAAATAGGTAAAGTATAAAACCTTATCTTCTTAGCAGACGATGATTCAAGCTGTGAGTGATATGACCAGGCATGTCGGATGGGTTTTTCTTGGAGTAATAATTCTGCTAATTTTTAGTAATGTATCAGCCGAACCAATTTCAGGATGGCATCCCTCTGCACGAGAGTTTTTCGATGCCCCAGAGGCAGGGGAGGTAAAAGACGGATCTGCCATCTCAATAATCCCAATGATTACCGAAGATAAAGCAGACCTGAATGAGGGTGTTAATGCGTCGTCGGCTGAATATTCAGCTGAAAGAACAATATCTCCCTCAGCCGGAGAGGGAACCAGGATACTGGTCAGGTATAATACATCAGAAATTTCCATCCTTGCGGACATGGAGATTGAAGGGGTTGCCCTGCAGGAGGATCTGAGTTCAAGTCTTTCAGGGCTGGTGTTATATTCAACTGTTGAGAAAAATGAGAAAGAAGCTATCAGGGCACTGTCTGATCTTCCCGGTGTCCTGTATGCAGAACCTGACTACATAATGTCCATTGACAGGACTCCAAATGATCCCGATTTATGGCGGCAGTGGGGAATTCAGAACACAGGTCAGGTGTACAAAGAAAGCAATCCATCCGGAAAGGCTGGTTCTGACGGAAAAATTCCAGGTGCCTGGGACATTATTACCAGTTCGGGGAATGTGATTGTTGCTGTTCTTGATACAGGAATTGATTATTCACATCCTGATCTAAAATCCAACATGTGGACCGGGCCATCTGGAGAGCATGGGTATAATGTGATTACCGGAAATCCTGATCCCATGGATGATAACGGGCATGGAACCCATTGCGCAGGAATTATCGGAGCTGTGGGAAATAACGGAGTGGGTGGTTCCGGCATTGCCTGGCAGACGAAACTTATGGCAGTAAAAGCAATTGGGGCAGACGGAAAGGCATACACATCAGATATTATCAAGGGAATAGAATATGCAAAAACCGCCGGGGCAGATATTATCAGCTGTTCATTTGGAGGATCTGAAAATTCCCAGGTATTATATGAAACGATTGCAGGGACTCCTGCCCTCTTTGTCTGCGCTGCAGGTAACCAGGGAAAGGACAATGACAAGGTGCCTCATTACCCGTCATCATATCAGCTTCCAAATATCATAGGAGTTGCAGCAACATCAGCCAGTGACACCCTGGTTCCAACCTCGAATTATGGAACCAGTGTCCATCTTGCAGCTCCAGGAGGAGAGATATACAGCACTGCGCTGACCACATCAGGAGGAACCCAATACAGGTACATGACGGGAACATCACAGGCAACGGCATTTGTTGCAGGAATGGCTTCTCTTATCATGAGTAATGACAGCAGCCTTACGAACCAGGAGATAAGAACACATATGATATCCCACTCAGATGCGGTCCCTGCATTACATGGGAAAGTTGCTGCAAACGGACGAGTGAACCTTACAGCAGTGATAGCAGGTTATTCTGAAGGAGGGGAAATAATTCTGCACCAGGGATGGAATTTCGTATCAGTCCCAAGACCTCTTGCTCAGGGAAAGGATACTGCAAAAATATTTGAAAAGGTCAGTTCAGGGGGCCACTCTCTTTTTGAATATATACATAATACCGGCTGGAAAACCCTGAAAGCTTCAGATCAGATATCAGTTATGACCGGGTACTGGGTTTATTCAACAAAAATGGATTCAATATCGTTGCAATATGACCAGTCACCAGATATTATAAGAAAGATGGTAAAGGGAGGCTGGAACACCTGGGGACTTCCGTTAAATGATCCTGTTAAAACAAAAACAGCATTATCCCCCATCCAAAGCATCTGGAAGTACGTAATCGGATATGATGCTACCCTTCAGCAATATGAAAAACCCATCCTGAACGGAGG
>JAQVIE010000175.1 GCA_028695895.1 Methanospirillum sp.
AGGGTTTTGGGATCTGCATCCCTGATTTGAGGGTTTACGATCTCCAAAATGAATGGTCTTCCTGATCCTATCATTACCGCATCGATGTCTTCACGCCCTGCGCCATGAAGTGTCACACGTTCGGCCTTAAAAATGGGAAGCAGGGGTGCACCGATGAGTTCCTCCACAGATTCCTGGTATTGTTTTCCGGTTCCTTTACATGCCTCGCAGCCGGTGCCTCTGCATGCCCTGCATGCCCAGTGAGTCTGGGGAATTCCCCGCTGGTACTTAAAATATCTCCCATATAGAAAAACCGGCCTTATCTGCACCTCGATAGTGCCTTCAGGAATATTTAGGACAGCAGTCAGATCCGGGTTTTTTGTATCCCCGATAAGGGAGGATTTTGCAGCAACAAGTTTTCCAACCTCACGGTTTATCTCTGATTTAAGCGGCTCAGGGTCAGCAAGTCCCAGATCACTCCAGACCATCTCTTCAGACTCACTCATAAGTGGTGGAACCTTTGATCCGATGACAAATGTTCTCCCGTTTATCCCTGAAAAAGCCTGTATAACTTTTTCAGCCCATGCATCGGCAGTTTTAAAGAAGTCACCACATATCCAGCAGGGTCCTTCCTGCGTTTTATATGGCTGGTTCAGGGTAAGCGCGGCTGCAATTCGGATTCCTTCTCCTCTCATGTCATTTGAGAGACCAAAGGACCGTTTTGCAACCATCCTGCCAAGACAATGGTCACATATATCTCCATATTCAGTTACCTTCTGATATAATTCAGTCAGTTCCATCCTGATCTCCTTCGGTCAATTTCGTTGAGTATTAAAACAATTGCATGGTCTGCATGGACAATTTCAGGGCCCAGTGAATATTTCGGAAGGCCTCTGATACAGCTCATCTCATCATCTGAAAAGTTACGGTTATCTGATAATAGAAATGCATCAGGCATATCTTCAAAACCAATTTTTCTGATATCTGTTCCTGATTCATCAAGAACTGCGTAACGTTTTTCAGCAAGCTGATCTTCCAGGGTTCCTTTCCTGGTATATAACCCCGGACCTGCTTCTCTGAATAATTTTCCCGCAGGAATTGACAAGGCTTTTTTTATATGTGATGCGACATTTCGTTCATCAGGTGAAAGATTTCTCATGGCAGAGCCATCAAACCTTATTATCCTGCCAGGATATGGAGGGCCGAGAAGTATGATATCACAGATGATATCTTTTCTTATCCCATGTGACAAAAAAAGGGAGGATGCTACAGTCCGACAGAGGAGGTCCATTCGTCCTCCTGTTCCTGGAAGATCCTGCAGAGGAAAAGAAGCATTAGTGCATGCAGTATGACCAATGACAGTAAAAGATGTCATCAGCCCATTTTCCCGAACTTTTTCATTAGCTTCTGCATCCCTTTTTCTCCTCCTTTCAGGCCTTTGAAAGTCCGTTTCATCATTTTATAGTATTTAATCAGTTCTCTGACTTCTTCAAGCTGGGCGCCGGCACCCCTGGCTATCCGCTGTATCCGGGATCCGTTAAGAACAGTCGGGTCATCAAGTTCCACTGATGTCATCGAGTCCATGATGATCCGGTACTTGTTCATTTTTTGAGAGGTCACATCAAGAGCCTCGGTAGGAAGATCCATCCCGCCAAGAGGCAGCATGGAAAGAACCTGTTTTAACGGACCCATTTTATTGACTGCTTCAAGCTGGCGGTACATATCCCGGAGCGTGAACTTGCCTGATAGCATGGCATTGACATCAATGTCCTGTTCATCTATTGACTCCTGTACCCGCTCTGCAAGGGCCCTTAGATCGCCCATTCCAAGCAGGCGTGAGATATAACTGTTTGGATCAAACCATTCAAGATCCTCAACAGTCTCCCCCTGACCAATAAAGACGATGCCTGACCCGGTCTCGGCAACAGCAGACATGGCACCACCACCTTTTGCTGTTCCATCCATCTTGGTGATGATGACACCATCAATGTTCACAGCTTCATGGAAACGCCTTGCCTGTTCACGTGCCTGCTGACCCAGTGCAGCGTCCAGAACAAGCCACCTGTGCGTCGCATTTGTTATTTCATTCAGGTCGATTATCTCGGTGATAAGATCGTCTTCAAGTGCATGCCGTCCCTGGGTATCAACAATAACTACTTCTTCCTTCAGCTGGGCAAGACCATCCCTGACTATCTTTCTGGCATCCTGTTCAGAAGAATTACCAAAACATGGAACATTTATCCTGTCACAGAGCGTTTTAACCTGGGTATAGGCACCTGGCCGGAAGGTATCAGCACAAATAACTGCAACACGCATCCCTTTCTTTTTAAAAAATCTTGCAAGTTTTGCTGTTGTTGTAGTTTTTCCAGAACCCTGCAGACCAGCCATAAGGATGACCTGTTTTCCAAGGGTTACTTCAACTTTCTTTCCGACAAGGGCAACAAGTTCCTCGTAAACTATCCGGAGAACATGTTCTCTTGCCGTCACCCCTTTAGGTGGCTGCTCATCAAGGGCACGTTTCTTGATGGCCTGTGAAAGCTGCATCACCTGTTTAACATTCACATCAGCCTGAAGCAGTGCTCTCTGGAGATCTTTTACCAGTTCTTCCACCGCAGCCCGGTCTATGACTGTTTTACCGGCAAGTTTTCGAAGAGCATCTTTAAGATTTGATCCAAGGTTGTCAAGCATTATGCATCACCAAGCAGATCGGCAACAACATTCCGTGGATTAAAGGCCATGACATCATCATACCCCTGCCCGGTTCCTATAAATATAAGGGGTTTACCCACGGCATAAGCAACAGATATTGCCGCTCCTCCTTTGGGATCCATGTCAACCTTCGTGAGCATGATTGCATCCATCCCGACAGATTTTGCAAATTCTTCAGCACGGATGACAGCATCATTTCCTGCAACCGCTTCATCAACATATACGATGAGATCAGGTTTTATGACTCTAATCTTTTCCAGCTGATTCATCAGGTTTGCACGGTTATGAAACCGCCCTGCCGTATCACCAAGAACAACATCTATCTTATGGGCTCTTGCATATTCTACCGTGTCAAACAGAACGGCTGTGGGATCTGATCCCTCCTGATGCTGAATCACCTTTACACCCAGCCGCTCACCATGAACATCTATCTGTTCGATTGCACCGGCACGGAACGTATCTCCGGCACCCAGAACAACTGAAAACCCGTTATTCTGCAAGTACCTTGTGACTTTTGCGATTGAGGTCGTCTTTCCGGTGCCATTTACTCCGGTAAAAAGAACTTTGACCGGACGTTCATGTTCCTTTATGAATGAACAGATATCCACACCTTCTCCAAGAACGCTAAGAAGGGCATCGGATAATGCGTCGCGGACTATCGAGTCAACTGATATTCCGATCTTCCTTTTGGATCCAGTGAGGTCAGACTTTATTCTGGAGAGGATAGCCTCGGTTACAGAAAAAGCCACATCACTTTCAAGCAGTCCCATCTCAAGTTCATCAAGGATCTCGCCGACATCCTTTTCAGAGATAATGAACTCCCGATCCCTGACAAAAGAAACGATCTTATCGGTGAATTTTGGAGAAATTTTTTTTTCTGAAGAGACTACCGCGATTTTTTCTGCTTCTGTTTTCGGAGATGAACCTGATGTATCTGGTAACTCCTCATGAGTTCCTTCAGGTTCATGGGCAGTCTCTTCGATAGAATGTTCCAGTTTTTTCCTGGCAGAAAAGAGTTTTTCTTTCAGTGCTTTGAACATGTTCCGTCACCTGGCTGCCGGATTTAAAGGCAGGATTTCAGAGAGGACCTGCACCCTGCTGTTCTGTCTGTGCCTGCCGGTACAATTGTTCAAGGCGTTTTTGGATGTCTTTTACCTGTGCGTCAATCTTCTGCAGAACATCAGTCAGATTTTTGGCTGTTGCCTCCATCTCTTTTATCCGGTCCTGCAGGTATGATATTGCACCTG
>JAQVIE010000176.1 GCA_028695895.1 Methanospirillum sp.
GTGTGCCAGGATGGTCAGATCGTCCACACAGGTACCAAGAGGACCTTCTGGGTTGATTCAAAGGCTCCGGAGAGCAAACAGGTTAACCGTGATGTCAGGGAGAAATTCCTTCGGTACTATACTGTAACGCAGGCCAACTACGAGGTTCCGGACTCATATGCTCCAAACCCGTTCGTCATCGAAGCAAACGCAAATGTGTGAGGTATCAGGAATGAAAACAGCAACTATCACTCTGAAAAACCCCCCGACCCTGTATCTGGAAGCCGATGTTATTACCCCTGATTCCTTCGCAGGAAAAAGCAAGGATGAGATCCTGGCCCTTCCGGTCTATGAAGGGAGAGAATGTTATAAATTTGGAGATTATTTCGACATCGCCGGTGACATAGGCGACACTCCGGAGAATATAAAGATAATTGTGAACGGTGACTGCAGCAAGGTCAAGTACATCGGTGCAAAGATGTCAGCCGGAGAAGTCATCGTAAACAGCAGTGCAGATATGTACACTGGTGCCTGGATGAGAGGCGGCAAACTTACCATCAAGGGCGATGTAGATTCTTTCTCTGGTCTTGGAATGGAAGGAGGAGAGTTCACTGTCGAAGGCGATGGTGAGAACTACATAGGCGCATCCTACCGTGGAGACTGGCGTGGTATGCAGGGCGGTGTCCTCAGGGTAAAAGGCAGTGTCGGTAGTGACATTGGAACCTTTATGAACGGTGGAACCCTCATTGTTGAAGGAGACGCAGATGTTCATATCGGAACCCACCAGGAAGGCGGAACCATCATTATCAAAGGTAATGTCAACCGTCGTGTAGGTGGACAGATGGTAAAAGGTACCATCTATGTCTTTGGCAGCATGAATTACATGATGCCAGGATTCAAATACACACAGGACGTTGAACTTGAGGTTGACGGTTACAAGGGAACTTTTGCAGAGTACATCGGTGACCTTGGTGAGCGCCACTCAAAGTCCAAGGGACAGGTTGTGTACGGGAAACTGTACAGAAAGAAGTAATAATATTAATAAAATTACTAATCCGGCAAACCCGGATTTTTTTTGCCTGAACTGAAGTTAAGGTAACAGGACCTGCTATGTGAAATGGCTGCTCCTGCTTTTTCGAAAAATCAATTTGGAAATCTTTAATAGAAATTCCATCCTTTATCAACATGTACTAAGTATAATTTGTGATGTGGTTTTAGTATGAAGCAGAGGATGAAACCTTATAAATGTGAAATTTGCGGGTATATTTACGATCCGGTGAGAGGCGAACCAAAAAATGGAATTCCTCCGGGGACTGCTTTTGAAGATCTGCCGGAAGACTATATCTGCCCGGTCTGCGGCGCCTACGCTAAAATCGGGAAGAGCGAATTTGTTGAGATGAAAGCGCCTTCAGGCCGGTACCGGTGTGTTGCCTGTGGGTACCTGTATGATCCTGAAAGAGGTGAACCAAAGAATGGTATCAAACCAGGGACTACCTTTGAGGAACTGCCAGATGACTATATCTGCCCGATATGCGGTGTTTATGCCAAAATCGGGAAGAGTGAATTTGTAGCAACCGAGTAATCTTTTTTTTGGTTGTTCAGGCAATTCCTTTTTTTTGAAGTTTGATACGTCAGTTTTTGGATTATCTTCTGTTTAAAAAGTTGTATTCGGTTTACAGTCATTTTCGGGACATCTGCATCCTGCCAAATACCATTTGATAATGTTCATATAATTTTATGGCATCTGTAAGTATGGTGAATTATGTTCTGTCCTCATTGTGGATCAGATATCCCTCCTGACGGTTCATTCTGCCAGGAATGCGGAAAAACAGTATCAAATGTCCAATCGTCACAGGACTCTCTGGTCTGGACCTCACAGATACCGGTGATTACAAGTTCCGTTTTCGTCAAACAACTGGGCATGGCCCTGGGAAGCGGATTTCTGGTGGTATTTGTTATCATTTTGTTTGTCCATCCTGAAGCAGTATTGTCTCTTGCACCCGTTCTGTTTGTCATATGGCTCTTTTTATTCGGAATCTCCCTGGGAATAGCATTAATATACCAGAAAGAAACAAAGGGTGGGCCTGATGCACTCTTTAAGATAACTCCTGAAGGAATCAGCTATGCTGCGGGGGAAACCATGAAAAAAGTCAATCAGCTGACTGCCATTGGTTCAATTTTATTAAGGTCATTATCAGGCCTTGGGGTAAGCATGATGAACAAATCCCGGGAGACTGATTTGATTACCTGGGATCAGATACGATCGATATCTTACCAGAACCGGGAACGAACTGTTCTTGTGTACCGGAAAATTCTGATCCGTCCCATCCTGCTGGCCTGCACCAAAGAGAACTTCAGCCAGGTAAAAGATCTGATATCCCGGTACGCACCTCCAGGGACGATCAAATAATATATATGTTCATATCATCACTGGATCTTTTAAATATTATCTCTAAAAAAGGAAAAACGATTCCTGACTTTTATCTGATAATTTTTGTTATTGGTATCTCTAGAATATCTTCTGCTCCAGCTGCTTTCAGCTCTGGTATCAGGGTATTTATCACACCTTTCATTACAACGGTTTCAAGACTGAAATAATCGATTCCGTGAAGTTTTGCCACGGTTGGTTTCTTTAATGCCGGAAGAGTTGAGACGACGGATTCAAGTGCTGATGCAGGGACATTCATCGAGATAAGAACTTTATTCCTTGCTTCAATTACACCCATGAGAAGGGTTACAATTTCGTCTATTTCCCTTCTTTTAACAGGGTCCTCATAGCTTGCATTGTTAGCGATGATGGTTGTGTAAGATTCCATTATCTGTCCGATTATCTTAAGCCCGTTCTTGCGAAGAGTTGTTCCTGTCTCTGTCAGGTCAACGACTACATCCATGAGATCAGGGACCTTTGCCTCACTGGCACCATAAGACGGAAAGAGGCGGACTGGAATTCCAAGCTCTTCAAAGAACTTTCTGGTTATCTTCGGGTACTCTGTGGTGATACGACTATCCGGACGTATCTCTTTGACATCTGATATTGGTTCATTCTGATGGACTGCAATCACGATCCTGACAGTTCCAGGTCCGGTTTTACTGTAATTTAGCTCTGCTACCTCTTTTACATTTGATCCGGATTCATTTATCCAGTCAAGGCCTGATATTCCAATGTCAAAGTATCCCATCTCTATATAGGTTGGTATCTCCTGTGGTCTTAATATCTTGACTTTCCCTATTCGTGGATCATTTATCTTTGGGTTATAGTCCCGGTCAGTTCTTTTGACTTCGAGGTCTGCTTCTTTGAAGAGTTGTAATGTCTGCTCTTCAAGGCTCCCTTTAGGGAGTGCAATGTGTATCATAGAAAATAAAAGGAGTGATATCAATTAAACTCTGACGGTTTGAATCAGCATAATATCTATTCTCGAAAGAAACAGCAGAGAAGTGATGTGAATCAGATTTTTGAAAAGACAAGTGAATTCTTAAAATTTGTAATGTTCAGAGAAAAAAAGCAAAAAATTTGTGATTACCTGGCAAATAATAATGCCCTCAAATCTTCATTGATGTATAAATCTATGGATGGGGGATCCACATAATACTGTTCAATATTCCCACAATCATTAGTAATTTCAAATCCCATACTGTATTGTTCTCCGAACAGAGTACGAACCAGGGGGTTTTTCTGGAATAACCGCCCCATCTGGTACCTGGGAGTGTAATTACCTGGTGTACAGTTCCTGATAAACACGTCAAAGTCATATATCTCTCCAGGCATGACTATAACGCCGGCAGGAAGTTCATAATACTCTTTTCCAAACCAAAGTGCATCTTCAAGTGCAAACAGTGCAATACGGTCATCATAAGTCCAGGCCTTTGTTCCTGTGTTCATTACGGAGAGAGAGAGATTTGTCCCGTTACAGGCCTCACACAATGTCGCTCTTTTTGCTGTCCAGG
>JAQVIE010000177.1 GCA_028695895.1 Methanospirillum sp.
AAATGATCCAATGACCTCCTCTCCATATAGCCCGGTATAAGATGATATTTGCACCCCGGATAATTGTTCGCCTGAAATAAACCTCTGAACAGGTGGTAATGCGGTTATTAACTCTCCATATCTGTCCAGAGTCTCTGAAGTTACCTGGTATGCAATAAGTCTTCCCGAATTATCTATGATATAGGTATATCCGTTCCTGCCGATATCGATTTTTTCAATCTCGGACCAAAGTGGCAATAAACTTCCTGTTATAATGAGAACATGGGTAATTTTACCCTGATTATCTCTGACAGGAGTTGCTATTTTAACTGAAGTTAATCCGGTTTGTGGGGAAATAAAAATTGGAGAAATTACTGATTCTCCTTTTAATGCACGAATAAACAATGGATCTGAAGAGAGATTTTTATATTCATCAGGCAAGTTGATGTTTTGTGATATTTTTACAGATTCCCTACCGTCCGGAGTAAGGATTGTACACTCATGAAATGAATTTTTTTCATCATTTAAAAGGTCAATGAGTACTTTTTTTTGTTGATTTATATCAAGTTCAGACAAATGTGAATTTTTAGAAAAAATTGTCAGGTTATTTACAAGGTTTGAGAAATAAGAGGATATTATTAGGCTTGTCTCTTCAGCTGATATTTTCTGAAACTGATATATTGTGTTTTCCTGTTCTGTAGATGCAATCCAGATGATTTCAAAGCCTGATATCAAAATCATGAGGATTACCAGAAGAGCAATACCTGCAGTAATTCTGGTTACAATGCGTTGTATTGGTGGGATGTTATTTTTTGAATCCGGACCTGTCATGGCACTTTATCAAACATAGTCATTGATTCTGATTTTGCATAAAGTTCAGGCTAAATTGTCTTCCAGGTATTATTTTGTATCTGCATAATCGTCAGTCTGAAAAAGTCATTCTGTCCATCAGCTCCAATGAAGATTATCCACTGGAAAGATGTTTTTCATCTCTGATGTAATATTTGTATCTGAAACGATATTACGTATATCCCCCCAGTCTAATGAATGTGAACGCTCTATGTCATATATGAGAACCTTAACTGTCTGGTAAATGTATACACTGGCACCTGAAAGATTTGTTCCAAATCTGGTATCGTATCTGTTATAATAATGAAATATAATTTATTATTTAGTTTATATTCGTCCTTAATATAAATATAAAATAGCGGATATATAATTGATATATCCAATCCCTTTTTCTTAAGAGAAGTATAAGATATATATCATCCTATCAAAGTATTATTGTACAGATCTTCTTAAAACCGGATTAATCTAAATACATATGGCCGTTATAAGAATACTGCTTGTGGATGATCAGGCAGAACTCCTGGATATTACCCGAATTTTTCTTGAAAAGGGAGGGGATATAGTGGTTGATACCAGCACCTCTGCCATTTCTGCATTACAAATGCTCAAAGAGCAGAAGTATGATGCCATCGTTTCAGATTACGAGATGCCCCAGATGGATGGTATTGAATTTTTAAAGACCATCAAACGAAAAGGACTTGAAAAACCTTTTATTATTTTCACCGGAAAAAGCCGGGAAGAAGTTGTTATTGATGCTTTAAATTCAGGTGCTGATTTTTATCTGCAGAAAGGGTCCAAACCAAAAGTGCAGTATGCCGAGCTTCGAAACATGATTCATCAGGCTGTTATGCGAAAACGAGTAGAGGAAGCCCTTATCCAGTCTGAAACAAATTATAAAACCCTTGTTGAATCAACCCATGATTCAATCTATATGGTAGACAGGCGTGGTAAATATCTCTTTATGAATTCCCATCATAAAACCCGTCTTGGAATTGATAATAAAGATTTTAAAAATTATTATTATGAAGATCTTCATTCTGAAGAAGAGACTAATAACTTTTTAAAACTAATTAAAGAAGTAATTAAAGAGAGTAAACCACTTCATAACGAATATTATAAAGGGAACCGGTGGTTTGTTAGAACAATAAGCCCGGTAAGGAATAAGATATTAGATCTTACCATAGCAGCCACCGTGATCTCAACCGAGGTCACCAGGACCAAAATTCTTGAGGAAAGAATCAACACTCTTGAAGAACGTTATAAAACAATTCTTGAAGCGATGCAGGACTCGGTTTATGTTGTTGATCCACAATGCCGGTATAAATTTGTAAATTCCCATCATCAGAAAAGACTTGGAATTTCCGGAGATTATATCGGAAAAAGGTATGGGGATTATCATGATGATTCATCAACTGAACGGTTTTCTTCATATGTTCAAAAGGTTGTTGAAACGAAAAAACCTGTGTGCGAACAATATAATAATGATTCCAGAAAAATCATCAGGACATATAGTCCTGTAATCGATCAGAAATTACAGACAGTTAAAGAGATAGTGATAATCTCCATTGAATCACAGGATAAAATCAAAAATTCTCAGTGATTTTTTTTATTTTTAAAACTTACATATATTCCTTTTAATTTTTTCATCATTGTCTTTTTACAGGGAAATCAGGCCATCCGGTATAATTATCATAGATTTCTCTTGAAAAAGGCCTGAGTGTTTTATCAACCTTATATAAGAGAGCTTTCATAAAAAAGAAGAAGTATTTTTAATCCTGGTGAGTCTGGGAGGGCGGTGATTTTACCAGCATGAATAGAATTACGGAAACCGCTATTATGATTGGAAATGTTCCAAGGCTTGTGTATAACCCTGCCATATCGGCAACAGCTCCGGATATCGATACGCCTAATGCACCAGCACCCATAGCAATTCCAAGGAATAATCCTGATACAAGTCCAATCTGGGACGGAATCATCTCGTGGGACATGGCAATGGTGACTGAGAATGATGACCAGAGAAGGAAACCAAAGACTATCATAGAGATGATAAGCAATATCTCATGAGTGAGTAGAATTGCAATGAAGGCAGGAATTGATGCAAATGTGGTCAGGACAATTACCTTTTTCCGTCCTATCCTGTCTGACAGGATTCCTCCTGCTACCTGACCGGCGACACCTGAAACCAGCATCACACTGACCAGTGTAGTTGCTTCGAGCAGGGAATAACCTTCAAGGACCAGGTAGGTGGGTAAAAAGGTCATTGAACCAAAGGTAACCCAGGATCTCAGGGTTGAACCTGAAAACAGAAGAATAACAGGGCCCCAGTTCTCTTTTTCCCCGGATACCTTCTCCTGCTTTATATTACAGCAGTCAGCGAATGGATGTAGATGCAGATATAATGCAGTTGCGATTGCAGGGATTATAAGCCAGATAACCTGGGGGACTCCCCCGGTAGTAAGAATTATTCCTGCTATGATCGGTCCAAGCGCCATGCCCATGTTGCCACCAACTACAAAAAATGATGTCAGTTTGCCACGTGAACTGCCGGTTGCAAAGATACTTACCTGGCAGAGTGCTCCTGGATGAAAACTTGCATGACCGATACCTGAAAGGGTGACGCAAAGAAGCATCATAAGGTAATGGTTTGGGATGAGCCCAAGAACTGAAATTCCTACACCTGATAAAAGTATAGAAATGCCAACACCGACTTTCATCCCCTTGTTATCAGCCAGGTATCCAAAGACTGGCTGTAACAGAGATGAGGTTATGCTATGTACAACTGGTAACAGGGCCGCTTCAAAGTAACCGTACCCGTACATTGTGATTAGCACCGGCTGAAGTGCCATCAGGACCGGTGCATAAATATCATGGATGAGATGGGCAATAGTAAGTTCCCCAATTTTTCGTAAGACGTTCACAATTTTGGTCTCCTAAATAATCTCTAAATTTCTGATTAAAAAAATCAGGGATGTTTCTCCCATCTTAAAAGGTTCATTACCTGGGCCAGTGTTTTGCCCTGCCTGAGCTCTTC
>JAQVIE010000007.1 GCA_028695895.1 Methanospirillum sp.
CTTATCAAAGCCTCAGATTCCCGCTGCACTGTGTTAATTACATCTTTTTCATTAAGCATGGTAATAAGAGATGCAATGCCTTCCCTGTCAAGTGAACGACACCATGGCCTGAGATCTATTCCAAGCTCCCTGGCGGTGATTGCAATAAGAGTCTGTTTACCTTCCCTGATATCTGAAGCCTGATCTTTTCCTGACTTATCAGATGGTTCAAGGAGATCTATAAGATCATCCTGGATCTGGAACGCTGCACCAATCTTGCACCCATAATTATAGAAAGCATCAACCTGTGTATCAGTCCCTCCTCCAAGAAGGGATCCAATGGCAGCTGCAGTCCCATAAAGTACCCCGGTCTTTTTAGTGACCATATCAAGGTATTCACCTCTTGTCACATCATCCCGTTCTTCAAAAGACATATCCTGCTGCTGACCTTCGCAGATCTCTTCACAGGTCCTGGCAAGGAGAGAGACTGCACGGACCTTGGCATCTTCCGAAGCATCAGCCTGGCATATATGTTGGAAAGCACGTGCGTAAGGCACATCCCCGGCAAGTATAGCAACCGGTTCTCCCCAGAGAGTATGCACGGTCTTTTTTCCCCTTCTATACTCATCCTTGTCCATGATGTCATCATGAATCAGGGTAAAGTTATGAGTCACCTCAAGGGAGAGACCTGCAAGCATGATCCTGGCTGATGATCCTGGATTTACTGCATCAGCAGCCATCCTGAACAGTGCCGGACGGAGGCGTTTTCCTCCGGCAAATAACAGGTGGTTTGCAGCCCTGGAGAGGGCAGTTTTTGGTTCTCCATAACAGTCCTGCAGGAGAGAATTGACCTCGTCTGCCGTTTTTTTCAGGTATGTCTCAAGATCCATCGTAATCTGTCTCCTTTATGTCAGTTTATACTTCTGACCATTTGCCATCAGTAAAAAGTCTTTGTTCAGGGTATACCCCATGTCAGTGGCAAGCGACAGGTATTCAGATGTGATGTCAATTCCACCATGAGCAGCGATGATATACTGTGGATTTAGCATATGAACAAACTCGTAGTGATCCTCGCAGTATGCATGACCGCTCACATGCAGATCATCAAATATCCTGGCACCTTGGGCCTTAAGCAGGGTAAAAAGCCTGTACCGTTGTGCCCGGTTCATATCATTCGGTATAAGCTGGGCACTTATCATAACCTTGTCACCACGTTCAACCCTGTACGGGGTGTCATTTTGTGCAATCCGTGTCAGGATGGATCCAGGCTCTCCCTGGTGACCGGTAACAATCGGTATATATTGATCTTTTCCAGATTTAATCAGCCGTCTAAGCGTTCGCTCAACAACCCGTCTGTTACCAAATACACTTGTGGTGTCAGGGAATCTGACCAGTTTCATCTGTTCTGCAGTGACGCAGTAACGTTCCATTGACCTGCCAAGGAGCAGAGGTTTTCTTCCTATCTCATGGGCACATTCAGCAATGGTTTTTACACGAGCAATATGTGAAGCAAAGGTGCTGACAATGATAGCATTCTTGTCATCTTCATAACTTGTGATAACATCACGGACCATGTTCTTGGCTATCTGCTCACTTGGACACCGACCTTTTTTGTGAACATTGGTCACTTCTGCTATCATGCACAAAACCCCTTCTTTTCCAATTTTTTTCAGTTTGGCAAAGTCCGGTGGTTCTCCAAGAACGGGATTTCTGTCCAGCTTAAAATCCAGTGCATAGATTATCGCTCCTTTTGGTGTGTACAGAGCAACAGTTGCAGTGTCAATAATACTATGCTGCATTCTGACAAATTCCATTGCCAGTATATTTGAGATATTGTATCGCTGCCCGTATTTTAGCGCAATCAGTTTATTGCTGACGCCAAACTTTTTTTCTCCTTCTATTTGTTGTTTTACCAGTTCAATCGTGTATGGTGTCCCGATAATAGGAGCATTGTACCTGTGAACCAGCTTTGGAACTGCCCCTATATGGTCAAGATGACCATGTGAAAGGATCACGGCTTTAACCGTTCCTTCAAGCTGGTTCATCACGGTATCATCAGGGATAACACCCAGCTGGATAAGGTCCAGGGAATGGGTATTCTCCATCTCTATATCCGGATGCATCATCAGGGAATCAAGCCTGATTCCCATATCAAATATTACTATTTCCTTTCCGCAGCGGACGGCAGTCATATTTCGCCCAAACTCATTATATCCGCCCACAGCAAGTATTTCAATGTCCAATTATGTCTCCTCCTGGAAGATTTTCTATCATTTCCCTTGTCTTACCGGTAAGATACCACCGGGCCTGCGGTAACTCAGATATTCGGGTTTTTCCGGTAAGGAACAAACTAATCCGGAGCTCCTGGTGGATGTTCCGGATTACTTTCCGCAGTGCATCAGGACCATCGCAGGCGGGTTTTAAGAGTGGAAGTGCCATTCCGGCAAGATTTGCACCCAATACCAGTGCTTTTGTCATCTCAATTCCGGATCGAATTCCCCCGCTTGCTATTACCGGTCCCCCGCATCTGGCTGTTTCATAAAGGCTCACAGCAGTTGGAAGGCCCCATTCTCCAAACCGCTCACCAAGTCCTTTAAGGTGCAGATCTTCACTGCCATTAACGCTTCCCGAGCGGTGGCTTTCGATGAGGGCCCATGATGCTCCTCCATATCCGCCAACATCCACACATGCCGCTCCTGCACCAAAGCAACGAAAACCGGTTTCATATGAGATGCCCGAACCGGTTTCCTTTACAATTACCGGGACTTTTAGATCCCTGCAAAGCTCACGAAGGGCAGAGTAACAACCACCTGCATCATGATCTCCTTCCGGCTGAATGGCTTCCTGAAGAAAATTGAGATGGATAGCCAATGCATCTGCATCTATCATCTCAACAGCCTGTTCTGCCCACTCAATCCCGTGATCCCTGAGTTGAACGATACCCAGGTTTCCGACGACAAAGGTGTCTGGTGCTTTTTCTCTGACAATGGAGAAGGTATCAGCCAGTTCAGGGTTTTCTATTGCAGCCCGCTGGGACCCGACGCCAATTCCAAGACCAAATTCACCAGCTATTTCTCCAAGAACAGCATTTACATCCTTTGTCTCCGGATGCCCTCCTGTCATGGCAGAAATAAACAGTGGTGAGCCAAGGTCATGCCCTAAAAATCTTGTCTTAAGTGACAGCTTGTCCATGTTACAATCAGGGATGGCCTCATGGACCAGTCTTATATCATCAAAACCGGTGTTCCCGGTTTCAATGCTTTTTTTAAGACAGATACGGAGATGATCAAGTTTTCTGGAAGAGGTAAAATTCCTGCGGTTCATGCATCCTCCGGCAGGATCCTGGTTCCTCCATGATCAGCCCGGTTCAAAAACTCCTGAAGTCGTGAGATATGGAATATATCTGATTCGATTCCCATGTCTGCAAGGCGAAGAAGTTCTGAGATTTTTCCCTGCATTCCTCCGGTCACATCAATAGAACCGGAGCCTCCAATCCTTATGGTATGCGCTGTTGATCTGCGCAGTTCCCTCACAACCAATCCATCAGCATCCAACAGTCCGGGAACGTCGGTTGCAAGCCCGATACGTTTCATACCCAGATGCTGTGCCAATATCCTGACCAGTTGATCACCGGAAACGATACAAGCTCCTTTTACAGTGTCCATTACAACATCCCCATGAAGGACCGGAATAATTCCAAGATCTACCATTAGCTGAAGATTTGTCAGGCAGTAGTCAGACAGTTCTCCATTTGATGCAACCATGCCATCAAACGGGTGGATACTGACTGCTTCAATTCCTTCCATGCGAAGCATACTGACAACCTGTTCATTCAGAGCTGATACAGCATGGTGTGTCTCAAATATTCCTTTTTTATTCTTTTTTGAGACTCCGCCCTGAATATTATACTGCCTGGCCTGTGGGTGTCCGCATGACCCTGCACCATGAATCAGAAGAAGAGGGTTGTCTGAAAAATTTTTCAGAGTTTTTGCTATCTCATGCAGTACATTTTCACGAACTACGCCTGCATCACCACTTCCTTTCTCTGTGATGATACTTCCACCTAATTTTAAGATTATTCTGTCAGACATCCCGCTCTTTTCTCAGTCCTTCTGTATCAAGGCATGTGATAATTGCCCTTCCATCAAATACCTCAATGGCCCCTGCAATTCTGGTCCTGATATTTTTTGATGCCAGGGCAACCATACACCCACCGCCCCCGGCACCGGTTATCTTTGCCCCGAATGCACCAGTTGATCGTGATGCAAGAACCAGTCTTGAGAGTTGTGGATGGCCGACACCCAGAGTTTCAAGAAGGCAGTGGTTCATGTCCATGAGTTTTCCTAAATATGCTGGTTCATCAAGATGTTTCATTGCATCAAGCACAATGGCTTCAATGGAGTCAAGAACCGGATTGATGATTGACGGATGTTTTTGTTTCAGTTCTGCAACTTTTTCAACCATTCTGCTGGTTGAATGAGAGATCTGACTATTACCAACAACAAGATGATAGTTTTGAGGAGCCAGCCGTTTTCGTGTTCCTTCCTTTATAAGGAACATTCCGCCGAATGTTGAGACAGTTGTGTCAGTAGCACTTGCCCGTCCCTTCTGGACCTTTTTCTCAATTTTCCAGGCAAGTTCGGCAATCTGCTCTTTACTGCGCCCCATATCAAATTCATCATTTATTGCTGCAAGTGTTGCAACAGTCACGGCTGCTGATGAACCAAGTCCTGATGAACTGGGAAGTTGCGAATTGATGTAAACACTTCCTCTTACACCAAATTCGCGAAAACACTGGTCAATATATGGAGATTTTGCGTGATGCGGATTGTTGGTTTTTCTGACAGTGACATATACCCTTGGTCTGATGGCGAGTGCTATCCCGGGTTTCTCATAAAGAACGGCATGTTCACCGAATAAGAATACTTTACCGGGTGCACTCCAGGTAGCCACTATCGCACCGCCAATGCCGCATAACCTACGACCTGGTTATAATCACCATTTGTCTCTCCGGAAGTAGTATATTCGAGCAGCTCGCACCGGGTTTTACCCAGGGTCCGGAGTACTTCTATCATGCATCCAATTGCCCCGTATCCACAGGCCGTGATATTACGACTCTATTCTTGAAAAAAACTCCGGGATATCCATTTTCAAAAGTGCCTCGATTGCATAGTGATCATCACGGTGTGCCTTTTCGGCGGAGACATAATGAGAGAAGTCACTTGACGCCACAATTTTTACCGGGTTTTGATATTTTTCCAGTGCTGTTATGAGAATTGATGATATCTGATGAACATCCTTTAAAGTCTGCTGACCCATCATGAGTGGAAGAATCCTGGAACGCGGAAACCTGTATTGGATAAATGGAATCTGTGCTTCCAGTGAATTCTCAGAACCATATCTCATTGCCCGCTCGTCTGTCGGGAGATCAATCAATGATCCGAGTTCATTGTCCGATTCAATTGTCCCAAGCGGAGTTTCCCATGGAACCTGTGAGATACAGCTGGGAAAACCCCTGTGGCTGGGACCTATGACCAGGAAAGTTCCTTCAAACTTCCCATCAAATGCAGCAAATGCATGTGCTGCCGTTCTTCCTGAGTAGGTAAACCCGGCATGAGGAGATACAACTCCTGCTGCATCACCCGGGTATGAAATGCCTTGAAAGAGTTCAGACAGGAGTTGTCTGAGACGCCCGGGTTCACCGGGATAAAACATTCCGGCGATCGTACTTGCCCTGCTTTTCATGGACGAGGAATTGATCCCGGTTACGTTTCAGGATATCGGTTCCTGTAGATCCCTTTCAATATTTTACATCTCAGATTCGAAGTCTTCAGAAGTCAGGGAGGTATTGTATCCTTTATGACGGAGGAATTCCTTGGTCAAGAGGAAGTAAATCATGGAGAGTGCTTTGCGTCCTTTGTTGTTGGTCGGGACGACGACATCTACAAGGCTTGTCATATTGTTGGTATCACAAAGGGCTAATACCGGGATACTGACCTGAATTGCTTCCCTGATAACCTGCACATCACTGACTGGATCGGTAACGACGACAACATCAGGTTCTGCATATCGTGGAAGTTTAGGGTTTGTCAGGGTTCCTGGAATATATCTGCCGATTATCGGGGTTGCACCAATGGAATCAGCAAATTTACGTGCAGGATACTGGCCGTACTGACGTGAAGTAATTACCTGAATTTTTGCTGGATCATACTGCGAAAGGAACTTTGCGGCAAGTTTTATCCGCTCATCGGTCTCCCTGATATCCAGGATATACAATCCATCCCCGCGGACGCGGTAGATGAAGTTTTTCATGTCGCTGCTCTTTTGCTGGGTTCCGATGTGGACACCTGCTGCTAAATATTCTTCAACTGAAACAAGAGGCTCGTTCAGTTCAATCTCCATTTCATTTCCGTTCATAGATACTCTCCTCAATCCGTATGAGTTCGTTTAACTTGGCTGTCCGCTCTCCACCGACAACCCCTGTTTTTATAAATATACACTGAAATGCGCATCCAAGATGGGCGATGACAGGATCTTCAGTCTCACCAGATCGGTGACTTATAACCGTCTCCATCCCGTGCTGCTTAGCAAGACGAATAGCCTCATAGGTATCTGTCAGAGTTCCTATCTGGTTTGGCTTGATAAGCACACAGTTAGCACTCCCATGGGAGACACCTTCCTGGATGCGTTTTGCATTTGTCACGAATAGATCATCCCCGCAGATAAGACACTGATTGCCTGCCTCCTTGTTCAGGGCAGCAAATCCTGCATAGTCTTCTTCATACAGGGGATCTTCTACGTATATCAGATCGTACTCGTCGATCAGGTCTGCAATGTACGTAACCTGGTCTTCCGGAGTTCTGATAGTTCCGTCCCTGTACCGGTATGTTCCGGATTCAGGATCACAGAACTGGCTGGCTGCTGCATCAATACCAAGGCTTATTTCAAATCCGACTTCATCAGAAACCAAATTTGTTGCCTCAGCCAGAATGCTGAATGCTTCAGGATCTGGGATCTGGGGAGCCCATGCCCCTTCATCCCATTTTCCTGCATGTATTCCGCGTTTTTCCAACAGATCACGTACAGTTTTATGGACTAATGCATTTGCAATGACACCATCACGAACACGTTCACATCCGGTTGGTACGACAAGAAATTCCTGGAACTCCGTGGCATGGGGTGCATGTGCACCGCCTCCGATAATATTACCAAGAGGACGCGGGGCGGAGTCTACAAATATTCCACCAATGTGCTGCCAGAGAGGAATATGTCTTGAATCTGCTGCTGCCTTAGCCATGGCAAGTGAGAGGGAGACTGCAATGTTGGCCCCAATTCCGGAGAAATTGCTGGTTCCATCTATCTCCCTCAGCAGTGAATCAACACCAATCTGATCTGACGAATCAATACCGGTGAGATGTGGTATCACCTGCCCTTCGGCATCAGATATTGCAAGATCCGGATCCCTGACTACAGCTTCATATTTTCCGATGCTTGCTCCACCTGGTGCTGCCGCTCTTCCAAACCCGTGTTCAGTTCTGACCTCAGCTTCAACCGTCTTTCTTCCCCTGGAATCGAGGATGGTTCGCAGAGTAATTGTGCGCGTGATGGTCATCCGATTACCTATCTCCGTTTCACTGTTATCGGAATAACACCACGCTCGAACTCCTCCATTGCTATCTTCAGTGGATCAATACTTGAAGTAGCAACAAGGATCGGGGCACCCATCGATATCTGAAGTGCCCGGGCGCCGACTATCCGCGCCTTCTCATAGCGAGTATAAGTTTGCATGCGTAACTCCTCAAAAATCCGTTGACACAAGAATGGGGTCGCTGAGATTCGAACTCAGGTCAGAGCGTCCCGAACGCCCTAGGATGGTCCAGGCTACCCTACGACCCCTCATTGGTATGGGTTAAGTTCGTCAATAATCTCCTTGTGGGTGAGTAACATACGCCGGCAACAATACCGATCCAATCCGAGATCGTCGAGGATCTTTTTTGGATCCTCGTTCGCATCCCGACGGCGTTTATATTCCTCATATACAGTAGAGATTACCTTTCCGCAGGTGAAACAGCGAACCGGTATCATTTGTTTGCTCCACTAATTTTATAGCTCATACTAATAAAGCTCACCGGTATGATTTCTGGAACTTCTTTCGTGCCCCACGACCATGTGGCTTTTTAGCTTCTTTCTGACGTGAGTCATTCACGAGCAGACTGCGATCATACACATGATATATGTCTTTCATACGGGGATCATTGTGCCATTTGACAATTCCCCTGGCAAGAGCTGTCCGTGCAGCTTCTGCCTGTCCCATGGTGCCTCCACCAGTTACCTTGATAGAGACATCCACCTCGTCCAGCACGCCCGGAAGCAGCTGAAGTGGTTCAGATATCTTCATTCTGGCAAGCTCGGTGGAGAACACATCAAGCAGCAGTGAGTTGATACGGACCACTCCTTTACCAGGCCGGAATGTTGCCCGTGCAACCGCAGTTTTTCTTTTTCCACTGGTATTAATTATTCTCATCAGAGGTCACCTGTTCAGTATTTTGCTCCAAGGAACGTGCTGACTGCACCAAGTGTCACATGTGACGGATTACCCAGCCGCTTCCTGCTTGCATCCTCGATAGTCTCAGCAGGCTTTCCGGACAACTCATCCGGGACGCCAACATAGATTTTAATCCGTTTCATGGCCTCAACTCCCCGTTCACGTTTATAGGGAACCATGCCACGAATAGTCCGTTTCAGAATGTGGTCTGGTCTTCGTGGGAAGAACGGACCTCCCTCACGGGATCCGCGTTGACGTTTTTGCTTGTAGTTATTCAGAACCCGTGCACGATTTCCGGATATTATTGCTTTTTCAGCATTAATCACGGCGATATCTTCACCTGCAAGGGCACGCTTTGCAACATTGCTGGCAAGTCTTCCGACAAGCAGGCCATCACCGTCAATTATTGTTACCATGATCCACCTACCTCAGTATCCTTGTCCTACTCCCTTTCGGGTTCTGGGAGAGCAGCTGTTCAATGCTGATGCAGTGTCCTTTTGCTTTTGTGATCTTGCTTATTGCAGCATCCGAGAAACTCAGTGCGGCAACTGTCACGCCTGCCTCTACAACTCCGCTCCCAAGAACTTTTCCCGGGACGATCAGGGTTTCCCCTTCCTGTGCATACCGGTTTATCTTGCTGACATTCACTTCTGCGTAGTTTTTCCTTGACTTCTCAAGCCTGGACGCAATGTCACTCCAGATCTCAACTTCGTTTTCACGCGACGTCTGCTTCAGGAGTCTGATGAGTTCGGCAAGGCGTGGATTGGACTTGTCATTCCTTCTGGTCATGCTCCGTTACCCCCTTATTTCACTTAAAGCCTCGTGTAATTCATCTGAATGATTTTTCAGAAACAGCAGTCCATGTTTAATAATTCCGACTGTTGGTAATGCACCTGCACTCTCGACAGTAAAGAGGAATTTACGTTCATCCATCCCGATATGAATGGCTGGCTCATTCCCAATACCACTGTTCAGACATGCCAGCTCGCAAAGCCGGCAGAGTGAACATAATTCAAGAACACCGTCTTTTACCCCGATTACTGATCCTTTCACCTGTAAAATATCCTTTGGGCAGACCTCAACACACAGACCACAACCGTCACACCGTTCATCATGGGTAATGGCTGGATAGTTCTTGTAACCGCATACAGTAACAGGAGACCATTTTGCATGCTCTATTCCTCTTTCCATGTATGCTTGTGCTTCGATCACAACCTTCTGGCTTTTTTCAAGCTTTACAATTGGGATTTTATCTTCTGCCGGCTGTACAAATGCATCCTGAGAGACAAGATCGCCTGACATCACAACGCACGGACCTTCAACACTCATTGTAAGTGTTACTGTGCATCGTGGACAACCGGTTCCATCACAGGAACACTGGCTGCGTGGGACAAAATTATCCGGATCAGTAACCAGCGGGATAAGACCCAGCCGGTGAGTCAGAATTTCGTCGAAGAGTGCACTGGTATTATCGTATATTTTGACATCTTCAATTGCAAAGGCCATGACTTCGCTTGTCATCGCACGGCGGAGTGCGTTTGCAAATGCAATTGAGACGTCACTGAGAATAAACGATGCAGCGCTCTCTTCAAGACTGCTGAATTCGATCTTCATCAGACTCTACGACCCCTTCTCCCGCCTTTTGGCCTGATTGAGTCGTGTGGTACCGGAGTTACGTCTTCGATAAGGCCAATACGCATTCCTGCACGGGCAAGTGCACGAATTGCAGCCTGTGCTCCAGGTCCGGGAGAACGTTGTTTTCCGCGACCAGGGGCACGAACCTTCACGTGAAGGCCGACAAAACCTTTTTCTCTGACTGCCTGCGCCACATTGCCTGCCATCTGCATTGCTGCATATGGGGAGCTTTCATTACGATCCTGCTTGACAACCATACCTCCTGAACTCTTGGTAATGGTCTCAGCACCGGTCAGATCCGTCACCGTGATGATGGTGTTATTAAATGATGCGTAAATATGAGCAACGCCCCATTTTTCCTTCCCTTCACTCATGATTATCTCCCAACCTTTGCAATCCGCTGGCGTTCGGAGTGGATATCACTAACCAGTGGTGAAGAACCGGCGTACGAGATCTCTTCCTGGTCCCTCGCACTTACTGTGTATCCCGGAATAGTAACGCGACGTCCTCCAATTGCGATATGCCCATGGGTGATGAACTGTCGTGCCTGTTTTGGAGAACGTGCAAATCCACGTCTGTAGACCTGGGTCTGAAGTCTCCTGTCAAGCTGCTGCTCAACCCTTAGTGCAAGGACATCGTCGATATCTGCGTTATCAGAAAGCATTCCGATACGTTGCAATGAGCCGATAAGTTCGTCCTTCTTCCTTTCAATCCGTGTCTGTTCTGACCCGGTAGACTGCAGAGCGATGATCTCACGAGCTGCTTTGCGATATCTCCGGAGTGCACCTTTTGCAATCCAGACTTCACGTTTGTTTCTGAGACCGTACTCAATTACAAGGCGGGTCTCCTCTTCAATACGGGAGAGTTCGAACGGACGCTTGGGTGTCTGGTATTGTTTGTGGTTTTTACCTGGATAGCCCATGTTTCATCCCGCCTAGTTTTTCTTCCTCTTTACACCGACAATAAGGCCGGTTCTTCCGGTAGACTTGGTTCGCTGACCACGGACCTTCTGACCTGTCTCATGCCTGATTCCGCGATATGCGCGAATCTTTTTGAGCAGGTTGATGTCATCTTCCACGGTCATCATCACTTCATTTCCAAGCAGATGGCGTTTGACACCTGTGTAAAGATCCTTGGGGCGGTTACTCATCCAGACCGGGATTCGCTCAGTATAGTTACTAATTACTTCGCGGATCCGATCCACGGACGTTTCATCAAGTTTACCCATTAATGCGTTCTTATCAACACCTGCAGTTTCAGCAATAAACTTGGCAGTATGTCGTCCGACACCTTTGATACCGGTCAGGGAAATAAGAACGGGCTTCGTTCCGTCAAGGTCTGTGTTATGAACCCTGACAAAGTAGTTTATCTCCTGGTCATCCTGGGCCATGCAATGCCTCACTTCAGGGAATTGCCTGCGTGTCAGCGTTGAGAGAGGGATTTGAACCCCCGAGTCCCAAGGGACACAGGGTTAGCAACCCTGCGCCATACCTGGCTTGGCTATCTCAACATGCAAAATCGCATCATATCGACACTCGCAACAGAATGTCTGCTGCTACAGGAATTGTGCTTACTAATGTAGATGTGAATATAATATAATAGTTATGATACCTGTTTCAATTCATTCTCCATCCATGGATGTGCTGTCCGGCGGATACCGGCACCCAGAAGGGCTGATGTAACTATTGGAATTGCAATGGTTGCATCACAAAAACACTGGACTTTTCTGCAGTTACATGACTCTTTTCCCCATGATACCGCCTCTTCGAAAGTGCAGCCGGAAAGACCACCATAATGTGGTGTATCAGTGGTATATTGAATAGCATAATCATGCCCTCCACATCCCTGTTCATGGATGGACGCGATAACCTGCGTCTGCTGAATAAAGTTTTTCGGAACTCCCCCGCCTATATAGACCACACCGGTTTTCTGAGCGCGCTCAACATATCCGGTAAGCTGGTCAGCATCAGCCAGCTGATCAATCATTATCTGATGTCCTTTCCTTCGCGTCATGACAAGGGCAATCCCGATAGAAGAATCACACAGGGCGGGGATGAAAACAGGAATGTTCAGGTGAGCGGCTGTAGCAGTCAGGGATCTTCCTAATGGATACCGTTTTGAGAGCCATATGCCAAGAAGCCGGATAAATTCCGCAGAAGAATCCGAAAAATCATCAAGTTCCTGTGCGAACTCTGCAATTTTTTCATCAACAAGCCTGAACTCATCTTCGTACGCAAAAATATCATAAATCCGGTCAATACCCTGTCTGAAAAGCTCCTGATCATCTACAGTGTGATACCCCAGATAATGCCTGATACCTATATGTTCACAGATATCATGAAAAATATTTGCACCTGTAGAGACCAGAACATCAATAAACCGGTTTTCAAGCAGTGATATAAGGCATTCCTGCATGCCGGCAGGAACCATGGCTCCGGACAGGCCGGCAAGAATGGTAACATCAGGTTCCTGGATCATCCTGGACCATATATCAACCGATTCTCCAAGTTTTCTCCCCTGAAATCCTGTCAAACTCATCTGTTTAAGAAGGGAATCAACACGGGGTTCAGGTCTGACAGGCTGCATGGGATGAAGGTTCATACCAGCGGTTTTAGCCTTGAAGGTATATGGAAATATCGAAAAAAAGTTATAATGCCTGGATAAGGGATTTTCGGGTTACGATACCGACTACTTTGCCATTATCCGTGACAGGGAGACCACTGATGTTTTTGGATAGCATCTGTGACACAACATCTGAAATCGCCGTGCTTTTTTCAACACTTATGATCGGAGAACTCATTATATCCTTTACGAGGATATTGCGAATCTGGTGCTCCTGGTGCCTGTCTTCCACAGCTTCCCGAAACTTTGTCAGGGCAACAGCAACATCAGTCTCAGTAACAAGTCCTATCACCTTGTTGTCAGCCATGACAACATACCTTGCAACTTTCTCATCAACCATCCTGCGACGGAGATGAACCATCCTTTCTCCGGCTTCAATTACCTGATGAAGTTCAGCGGCCGAGGAGAGTTCTCCTTCCGGTACTACCTTTGCAAGTAAGTCCCCATATGTTACCTGTCCGACAATCCTGTTATCCTCATTGTATACAACCGCCATTTTTGCCTGGTTCTGAAGAAGAGGGATAAGAATGTCAAGTTCCTGGTCTTCGTATACAATGGTAAACTCGGTATCAATGGTATTAGAGACGTGTATCGCGGAGGGGGCAATTTCTGAGCTGTGTCTTGCTCCAAGTTTTTCAACAATCTTCTGACGGGATACTGTCCCGACCACTTCATCACGGTGAATTACCACGAGTGGATCCAGTCCGGTATCAAGCATTTTTTCAAGGGCATCGGTGACCGGAGCAGACTTTGCTACCGTAACCGGTTTTGTCATCACGTCTCGTACAAGTATGGTATTGGTCATTGAGCCACTTCCCGTATTATGTCATCTCTTGTGATTATTCCTTTTATGCCATTTTTGCCAGAGATTATCACACTCTGGCAGGCAGCCTGTAACATAACTGCCACGGCCTCTCTGGTTCTGGCTGTCTCAGGAAGAGACGGGATTGTCTGCCTCATCATCCCGGCTGCGGTACCAGACCCCGCATTTTCAGGGAGATCTTCATAAAAAGCAAGATCACTCTCGGTGATAATCCCTGCCGTTCCTCATTCATCAACAACGATCACTGCTTCTGCACCCTTTTTAATCAGGTCGACCACATGCACAGATGAATGGTCAGGGGTGATCTGAACAGGTTCACTCATTATCTCCTGGACAGGAATATCCAGTTTTTCAACCAGGTGTGAGCGTAAAATATCAGTTTTAGTAAGGATTCCAAGAACCATACCCTGGTCAATAACCGGGGCTCCTGATATGTTATGACTGACAAGTAGTAAAAGCGCATCACGAATACTGCTATCCGGGGATAAATTCATCAGGTTAGTACTCATCACCTGGCTCAGGAGGGCATTATCTATCTTACGATGCCGCCAGTCAGGATCATTTTTCCTAAGTCGAAAGCCAATATCTTTCTTAGTGATGATTCCCAGAGCGCGCCCGTCATCAGCTATGATAATCCTGGATATCTTATGTCTCAGCATAAGATTTCGTGCATATGAAACGGTATCACCCGGCTTTGCTGCATGCACGGGTGTGGACATCAGGTCTGAAACAAGCATTGTTTATCTCCTGCCATTATTCACCGATGCAAAGGTTTTAACCAGGTCAAATTCCGTGACAAGTCCAACCAGCCTGCTCTGATCAATAACAGGCAGGGCACCGACTTTCTTAGCCATCATTTTCCTGGCTGCATCGGTTACCGTGGCTTCCAGTTCGGTTGTGAAAAGGTTACCGCTTAATAAATCACGGACCGGGATATTCATAACTTCAGTAACATTTCCGGTAACCAGTTTTTCAAATACCTTCCCGGTTCCGATATACCGTACAATGTCTGTAGCAGTAATTATTCCAAATAAAACGTCATTTTTCACAATAGGGAGTCGTCTGAACTGGTGTTCTGTCATTACCCTGGTTACCGTCGCAAGAGGACAGTCAGGCTGCTGAACCAGCAGAGAACGGACCATGATATCCTCAACCGGAATTGCAGCATGTGACCTGCACAAGATTTTAAGCACATCCCGTTCGGTTACAATGCCGTTAAGCACCCCGTCATCGTCAACAATCGGAATGCCTCCGATACGGTCATGAAGGATGATTTCAAGTGCTTCTGCCAGGGTCGCATCTGTATGAAGTGTCCTGACATCGGTCTTCATTATCTTGCTTACACTTTCATTGATTGCTGCAAGGAAATTACCGTTATGCTTGACGTTGATGAGGTTGAATAGCTCACCACCGCCCAGAAAATCAATGATATCCCGTGCAGTAATAATTCCTTTCAGCCGATGAGTTCCGGGGTCAACAATGGGTAATCTGCGAAAACCCCATTGGGTAAGAGTCTCAATTGCTCCGTAGATCCGCATGGTGGGCGGGGCTGAGATCACCTTCGATGTAGCAATCGAAAGAACTGTCCTGTTATCGTTGCCATGATTTGAATTCATGAGATACCAGCCTAAAGGTTACACGGTGTTTAAGTTCTGGCATTCATCCTGGTAATGAAAAAACCCAAATACCGATGAATGCCAGGATAAAGTCAAAAATTTATACCTCCGGGGGAAAAATACCCGGAATTTCAGGTACCCTGGTAAGATTAGAATATGCCAGGGCGAACAGGTCGGTGCGGATATCTATAAAAACCGGAAATAAATCCGATATGGTAGATTTCATCAGATATTGCATCTTACAACCGATCGTCTTCCATGCAGTTTGGACACATCAGTGAACCATCAATACTGGTCAGTTCATCTGACATCTGGCCACATCTGCTGCACATCCCTGAACCAATCTCGTCAGTACGGTTAATTACCATAAGTTCGTTCATCAGTTCATTTATCTCGGTACTTACTGCAACGATGTCCCTGACACTCACTATTCCTATCACGACACCTTTCTCATTGGTGATGGGCAGCCTTCTGACCCGGTTTCGAATCATCAGGTGTGCAGCATCTTCAATGCTTTTATCTGTGCCAATTGTGATCAGGGGTGAAGTCATGATCTCACTGACATGGATCTCACTTGGGCGCAGATCCTGTGCGACAACCTTGCAGTTAATGTCCTGCTCGGTTACTATTCCCACGGCAACGCCATCTCTGATGACAATACAACTGCCGGATGGATCTTTGCTACACATCTTTCTTGCTGCATGTGCTACCGTTGCATGATAATCAATAGTCTTGGGGTTCGATCGCATTATTTCCCGCACTGGGACCTTTGTCTCGAGATGGATGGTGTCACTGTTGTAGCTCATTACTGTCACCTCTTGGTTTCCCGGGCAGATGTATTGCTTTGATACTTATCGGGATCTGCTATTAATCCATCGCTCCGGTGGCCGCTTTATCAAATATCCAGGTTCCGAAACAAGTGGGATGACAACAATAATAATACTCCCTGATCAATTCCTTGTGAGCAGGCAGGCTTTAGGCTGGCCTGTTTTTAAAAAGCAGCCCCAGGGACGTAACCACAATGGGAATAAGCCAGACTCTCTCACGAATTCTGTTAAAACTTTTTCAAAATAAAACCGCCCGTATAGGCATATATGGTCCTCCAAATGCAGGTAAAACTACTCTTGCAAACAGGATCGCTGAAGACTGGTCAGGCGCTGTATCAGGGACAGCCAGTGAGGTGCCACATGAGACCAGGCGGGCAGTAAGAACAGGTAATATTACCATTACCGGCTCTAACGGTCGATCTATCACAATTGATATCGTCGACACACCCGGCGTTACAACCAGGGTTGACTATAAAGAGTTTATTGAGTACGGGATTGAACGGGAGGATGCAATAACCCGGGCACGCGAAGCAACTGAAGGAGTTGCAGAAGCAATGCACTGGCTCAGGGAAGACATAGACGGGGTGATTTACATGATTGATTCCACCTTGGATCCCTTTGCGCAGGTCAATATCATGATGATCGGAATCATCGAGAGTAGAAAGCTCCCGGTGATTATCGCTGCAAATAAGATTGATCTCCCGGATGCAGCACCCCAGCGAATAAGATCCGCTTTTCCCCAGCATCCGGTCGTGCCGGTTTCATGCATTGATGGAACCC
>JAQVIE010000008.1 GCA_028695895.1 Methanospirillum sp.
TAAGCTGGGCAGCTGGCCCGGAAACCGGGCTGTCTCCGATAAACGGACTTATTGCTACTACCTTTTTCCTGGCAAGTTCTTCCCTGACTCCGGTGCATGAAAGGATAGGAAGTATACTTGTTACAGTGTTACTGGGGCCTATGATGACTGCATCAGCCCTCCTGATAGTCTCAATTATATCAGGTGTTGCCGGTGGCAGCTCTTCAGGAATATGGATTACTTCTGATATATCTGTATTTCCACGGTACCTGACCCAGTACTCCTGGAAATGGATATCTCCTTTTGCCGTCCGAACATAAGTTGTCCATTGTGCATCTGACATGGGAAGAATGTTCCCGCTTATCCCGAAATGAGAGCATAATTTCTTTGTTGCCTGTGTGAGTGTCATCCCGTTATTAAGCCATTCTGCCCTGGCAAGGTGTACTGCCCTGTCCTGGTCTCCAATGGACATGAACGCACCAGGAAGTAGTCCGTTGATGGCTCCATGCGTTATAAAACTGTCACCTTTGATACCCCACCATGTATCAGTATTGAGGGAACCTGCAAACAGGTAAATTACGGTATCAATATCAGGAGAGATATGTCCTCCCTGGTACCAGATATCCTCCCCGGTATTCACGATAACAGAAATTTCTGAATCCGGAAGGGTTCTTCGGGCACCCTGAAGGAGTTTTGGTGTTCCGGTTCCACCTGACAGGAAAGTGATCATCCTTTTCTATTTTATCTTCCCGATCATAACTCATGCGGGGACCGAATGAAATCAATTAAGGATCCGGTTCATGGATATATTCAGGTGGATTCATCCCTCCTTCCTCTTCTGGATACACCACAGGTCCAGCGTCTTCGTTATATCAGGCAGCTTGGGTTTTCATTCCTGGTTTATCCTGGCGCACATCATACCAGGTTTGAACACTCGCTTGGCACCATGCACCTTGCCAATGCTCTTGGAACCCGTCTATCCCTCTCCCCTGAAGATCATGCACATGTTTCTGCAGCAGGTCTCCTCCATGACATAGGTCATGGTCCTTTTTCACATGCAATAGAAGGATTATCCAAGGAATTTCTGGGAAAAAAGCATACAGATATCTCTGACCAGTTAACAACCGGAGCCCTTGGGAAGGTCATATCTAATACAGGCCTTGATCCTGATCAGATTGACCGATTAATTAACGGACATCATCCCTTATCCGGAATAATCCATGGTGATCTGGATGTTGACAGAATGGATTACCTGCTTCGTGATGCCCATTACACGGGAGTGCCGTACGGGACCGTGGATGCCATGCGACTTATCAGGGCGATGCGACTTTGTGATACAGGAATTATGCTTGATCTGTCAGGAGTCCAGGCTGCTGAATCTCTTCTTATTGCACGAACACTGATGAGACCGGCGGTGTATTATCATCATGTCAGCCGCATAGCAGAGAAGATGTTTACGATGGCGGTATATGAATACATTAAAGATGATCCCACCTCTATCCTTCCATCCTTACTTGTTGCTGATGATGCTGCATGTATGCAAAATTTACTCCATGCAGACAATCCCTCTGTATCCTGCCTTGCAAAAAATCTCTATGAACGCAGACTCTTTAAAAGGGCATTGTACGTAGGAAAGGATGATGTCAGAGATGTTCACCAGATAACCTCTGAATCATTCCTCATGGAACGTAACCTTGCTGAAAATATTTCCGATGAAGCGGGAGTCAGTTCAGAGCAGGTTATGGTGGATATTCCTACATTTCCCCAGGATATCTGGATGGAAGTTCAGGTTAAGGACAGGTATTCTGTCAACATGCTTGAAGAGGTATCTCCCCTTGTTACAACCCTGAATGAGACGAGAAGAAGTCAGTGGAGACTTGGTGTTTATGCCCCTGAAGGTATGACAGATACCATATCCGATGCAGCACGAAAAGTACTGAATATTAAACCATCTACAAGACAGGAACGACTTTTATAAAAAATAAGCAGTTATGCAGCATTTGCTGCAAGTATGCCATCTGCAGTCATGTATAACCAGTAGCCACGGAACGGATACATCAGTGTTACATCATTACTGCCCTTGATTATCATCGGATCATACTGCTGGAGCTGTGCATTATAACCTGCACAGTTCACCCACTTGTCCTGAACGGAGAGAAGTGTGAATTTTGCTTCAATGGGTGTTTTACCAGTAAATCCGATTCCGTTCCATCCTTTTTTCAGGTATGCGGTTGGCGGGGTCTGAACCGGGTTGTTATCATACCTGATTGGGACTTTTGAGGTTCCCTGAGAATAGATCCAGAACCCTTCCAGGGGTTTTATCGGGCTTGACGGGTCAAGAACATGCCAGAGGTGTTTTCCAGTATCATACTGGAACATGCTGTGACCGCCTGAGTCAACTACCTTGAAGACAGATGCTGTGTCATACCCGGGGGCAAGTTTTTTCGGAACAGATATGAAGTTCCATCCGCCGGAAATCGGGATTTCATCATCATACGGAGTATTTACAGAGATGAACTCAGATTTTGAGATTGTATCAGATCCATACCTGCTCGATGCAGTCAGGGTTACCGTGTACGTTCCTGAAACTGTGTAGGTATGGACAGGATTTGCAACCATGTCAGTTGATCCGTCGCCAAAGTCCCAGGCCCACATGGTCGGGTTTCCTGTCGAAAGATCAGTAAAGCTGACAGAGAGTGGAACATCACCGTTTCTTGGTGTTCCATCAAAGTCTGCCCTGACTGGTGGACAACTCTCAACCGTGATAAAGTTCTGTTTTGTTACTGTCCCTGTTGCCCCATATTTGTTTGATGCGGTGAGCGTGACCGTATACGTTCCTGGAACGATATAGGTGTGTCGCGGGTTTTGACGTTTATTATGAGGAGGGCATTTTCCTCCTTCACATACAACATCTTCCTCTTCATCTTCGCTGAAAAGTTCACCTTCTTCACTGGCTGGAATGATATGACCATCGCCAAAGTCCCATTCCCACATGGTTGGAGAGTCTGATGATCTGTCAGTAAACTGAACTGTAAGCGGAGCACATCCTGAATGTGGTGTTCCGTCAAAGTCTGCAACGATTGCATTTGCAGAGACTGTAATGTATGCCTGCTTAACTTCGGTATCAGATGTTCCATACTGGTTGGATGCGGTCAGTGTTACGGTATAGGTGCCAGGGAACCGGTAGGTGTGCCTTGGATTTTGTAGCTTGTTATAAGGCGGGCATTTACCACCTTCACACATCATCTCTTCTTCTTCGCTGAAAAGTTCCCCTTCTTCGCTAGCTGGAATAATGTTCCTGTCGCCAAAGTCCCAGGCCCACATGGTCGGGTTTCCTGTTGAGAGATCGGTGAACTGAACTGTAAGCGGAGCATAACCACTTGTTGGGATTCCAACAAAGTCAGCATTGATGGAAATATATCTGGCAGTAATCCACTCTTTTTTGCATACTGTGTCAGAGGTATACTGGTTTGACGCGGTGAGCGTTACCGTGTAGGTCCCGGGTTTTGTATACACATGGATCGGGTTTGCAACCATGTCAGTTGCACCATCGCCAAAGTCCCAGGCCCACATGGTCGGGTTTCCTGTCGAAAGATCAGTAAACTGAACTGTAAGCGGAACCTCTCCGGATTGAGGGTTGGCAGAAAAATCAGCCTTGATGGGTTTTGGAGAGACTGTAACAAACTGGGTCTTGGTAACAGTATCTGAACTGTATTTGTTAGATGCAGTGAGAGTGACTGCATATGTACCAGGAACACGGTAAGTATGTCTTGGATTCTGAAGCTTCCTCTGAGGCTGACATTTACCACCTTCACAGGAAACTTCGTCTTCTTCATCGCTGAATAGTTCTTCCTCTTCACTGGCCACGATTATGTTACCGTCACCAAAGTCCCAGGCCCACATAGTCGGGTTTCCTGTAGAGAGATCAGTAAACTGAACTGTAAGCGGAACCTCGCCGGATTGAGGGTTGGCAGAAAAATCAGCTTTTATTGCAGGTGAATTCACCCTGATGGTTGTTTCACTGATTCCAGGCTCACATATCTGGCTGGAGGCAGTGAGGCGAACCTGGTATGTTCCAGGATTTTGATATACATGAGTCGGATTTGCAACCATGTCAGTGGTTCCATCACCAAAGTCCCAGGCCCACATGGTCGGGTTTCCTGTAGAGAGATCGGTAAACTTCACCGTGAGTGGTGCAGTACCAGATGTCGGTTCGGCACTGAACCTGGCTTCAATGATACAGGAAGGTTCAACTATGATGTATTTTTCTTTCACCTTTGTGCTTGAACCTGCTGTCGGGCTGCTCACCATAAGTGTAACGGTGTACTTACCAGGTCTTTGATAAACATGAATCGGATTCTGCTCATATGCAGTACCTCCATCACCAAAGTCCCAGCTCCATTCCTTCACTGCACCCTTTGAACAGTCAGTAAACTGAACAGTAAGAGGTGCCTTCCCAAATGTAGGATTTGCAAGGAAATCAGCTTCTAACGGGTTTTTATCCCGGACGATAATGTACTGCTGCCTGACCTTGGTACTTGTTGCACCGGTCAGACTTTTTGCAGTAAGACTGACTGTATATATCCCTGGCTCTGTGTAAATGTGAACAGGGTTTGCAGTTCCGGATGCATTGTTACCATCACCAAAGTCCCAGGCCCACATTGCAGGGTAACCAGTTGATGAATCAAGAAACTGAACCCGGAGTGGAGCTACACCATCTGTAGGACTACCGATAAAATCAGCAATGATACAGGCTCCGCCAGGACCATCACAGATGGCCTCTCCAGCTCCTGCCTTACTTGTTGTCTGCTCACCTGCTCCTGAAACCACACCTGATGCCGCAAGTGCAAGCACCAGAAACAAGGCAAGCATATACACTATTTTCTTCATTTTTCCCACCACCAGCATTTGTGAAATGTGTCCCTGACACACCCACCTAAACCGTACCTTACCTCATACAGACTTAATGGTATCCATCTGTAATCTCTCTTTGTTTGCATATTACATCCCCCCACATTTTTATCATCCCAAAAAAATATCAGGCCGATATTGCGGCAAGAGTGCCGTTATCAGACATGAATAACCAGTACCCGCTATGTGGATACAGGCGTGAATCATCATTTCTGCCCTTGATGATCATCTCATCGTACTGTTGTTTCTCTTCATTGAATCCAAGGCAGTTTACCCATTTGTCCTGAATAGACAGGAGAGTAAACCTGGCTTCCAGCGGTTCAAGCCCGGTAAATCCGACCGCATTCCAACCTTTTCGTAACTCCTTTGTCGGAGGTGTCTGCAGAGGATCAGAGTTATAGATAAGTGGAACCGTATCTGTGGTTCGTGAATAGATCCAAACTGCATCGAGGGGTTTTATCAGGCTGGATGAGGTCATGGTAATCCACTGCCCGGTGACTGCATCATACTGGAAAATACTGTGACCATCAACCTGAATATGGCTGAAAATTGCTGCAGTATCTTTACCTGGTGCCAGTTTCCGAGGTACTGAAATAAAGTTCCAGCCAGGATAAATACGGATTGAATCAACAGGCTGAGGGCTGTTTCCCACTGTAATGAATCCGGATTTAACTTTTGTATCAGATGCCCCGAACTGATTTGATGCAGTCAGGGTTACCGTGAATGTGCCGTCACTTCTGTAAGTGTGTATTGGGTTTGCAATATTATGGCAATCTGTTTCTGAAGAACAGGATACATCTGCAGGAATTATTCCATCACCAAAGTCCCAGTACCACAAGGTCGGCCCGCCGGTAGACAGGTCAGTAAACTGAACAGTCAGGGGAGCTGTACCGCTTCTTGGAGATGCAGTAAAGTCAGCCTGGATGCCTGGCTGTGGTGAACTTCCAAAGTCAAGATCCTTTCGGATGATACGTTCACCGCCACGTGTGATGACCTGTGTTGTTCCCGCCTTAATCGTTCCAATCCAGAATGATATCGTCCGTCCTGCATCAGCTTCAGTCACCGGAACTATCAGGCGGGGATCATCAGGTGACTGTCCTGGTGTTCCATATGAACCTGCGTACCTTGTGACATAGGTGGTCACAGGAACATTATCGATTTTTGCCTGAATTGTGGTTCCAATAGGGGCTGATTTTCCGTCAATCTGGACATATCCATAGAACTCATACGGACTCATTGGTGGAACAGTGGAGAAGGTCAGATCCTGTCTGAACCTGCCACCACTGGTTACCTGGAAGGTCTGATCTGCTGCATATTCACCTTCCATGAAAGTGATGTGTTTTCCGATATCATCAACAGTTATCTGAACACATAAAGCAGGATCAGTATCATATTGTCCTCCGTACTGTCCGCTCTGGGTGATGTCATAGCTGCCTCTGACTACGCCATCGATAACAGCCTTAAGAATTGTTCCTTTTGCAGCCGGCTGACCGTCAATGGTGACCGAACCATAGAACAGAAGGTCAGGGAGCGGCTGTGCATAGACAAAGTTGAGCGGCTGTTCTATCAGTGATCCATCACCTGTTATGGTAATAGAAGGTGCTCCCTGGATTCCATCACTACAAAAAGAGATTTGACGTCCGATATCAGCCTGGTTAATTTTAACCGTGAGCTGGTCTCCGAAGCTTCCTGAACTGCCGTAATATCCCTGCTGGGTTGTAACGATGGAGTCTTTTGTTACCCCGTCAATCTTGGCGATGATCTCAGTTCCAACCTGGGCAGGAAGGTAGTTGAAAGTCACCGGGCCATAGAACTGGTATGGTGTAAACGGAGTAGCCGGCTCAAGTGTATAGATAAAGATATTCCATCCACCAAACCGATCATCCTGCCATACTATCTTGTCAACACAGATATCAGGTCTCATCTGGTTTCCTGGTCCTACACATACTGCATAGGTCTTTGGAATCTGGAGATCAACCATGTAAATATCGCTGTTGTTCTCCTGATCATACCTTGTCCACACAATCTTGGATCCAGACACAGCAGGTTCAACATTATCAAAATCATCAAAAGTGACAGCAGTTGTCATCTCTTTTTTGATATCATACATGAAGATGTCCCATTTCCCGTTCCGGTTATCTTCCCAGACGACAAAATCGCCGGAAATCCGTGGATTCTGCTGAATTCGGGTATCGCGGGTTACCTGAACAGTTTTATCAGTCTTGTAATTGTAGATATAGATGTTCCAGTCATTTTTGTTGTCATCAAGCTGCTGGTAGGCAATCCAGTCTTCATCAATATCAGGATTTGCCTTGTCCTTACCATTTGGATTGATGTGTACCGGCCGGGCACTGGTTCCTACCTTTACCAACCCTATATCCCTGATATCATCATTTCCAAAGTCCTCGAAAACAACCATATCCTGGGAAACAGCAGGTTTAAATTTATTAGTGGTATCAACATGCACAGGAGCTTCCTTATGCATCGGGATATTGTACGAGTAGATGTCAGAGTTTTTGTGTCTGCTGTCATCCCAAACGATGATACCTCCTGAAATGTCCGGGTTATTCTGATCGCTATTTATGTTGGCGACCATCTGCCGGTTTCCGGTTTTCATGTCATAAAACCAGACTTTTCCCTGACCTTCATACTGCGTCCAGGTGACATACTGTTCATCTACCCTGGGATCCCAGTCAAAGATCGAGTCAAAAGTCATTTGTTCTTCAAAACCAGGTGCCTGTGCAATCATCGCTTCAGCTGAAAAACTCGCAATAGGTTCAAATTCGACGGCATCTTCCTCTGCAAGGCAGGGCACAAGTAGCAGGAGCGCCAGAACCATCATTAACAGTGGTGCAGTTTTCATGAATTTTCCTCAAAAATTGAAATTTATTCTCCTCATATGCCTATAGCAGCAAGATCTCCTTCATCACTCATGTATATCCAGTACCCGTACCCGGGATAAAGGACATTGGCATTGCTTTCCGGCACGTTCATTATGGTGCCCTGATACCGCTGGATTGAAGAATCAAATCCAATTACATAGATCCATTGATCTTTGACTGAAAGCAGGGCGTTTTGTGCAGGAACAGTGTTCAGACTGGTGACCCCAAAGGTGTTCCAGCCCTTGACAAGTTTCCTGGTAGGTGGTATCTGCAAAGCATCCCCGGCAAAGTAAAGATATACTGAATCTTTCTTTGTCGAGTAAATCCAGACCGAATCAAGAGGATTGATAACAGTTGTAGCACTTACAGTGGTCCATGATTTTGCCCTTGGATTGTAGGCAAAGATACTATGACCCCCCACATCAACATGGTTAAAAAGGGTTTTGGCGGTATTTTGTCCATCTGAAAGCATTTTAGGAACAGAGATGAAGTTCCATCCCAGGTTAAGACTTATCTGTGCCTCAGGAGGGCTGACAATTCCTGCGGTAATCAGATTCTGTTTGACTACACTCTTGGTCTGTCCGTTCCACAGGGTTGTCATCAGGCCAACTGAATATACTCCGTTCCTGGTATACACATGGGTCGGATTTTTTTCAGTCGATGTTGATCCATCTCCAAAGTCCCAGAACCAGGATTTAGGACTGCCTGATGATCTGTCAGTAAATTTAACAGAAAGGGGTATTGTTCCCTGGGTTGGATTTGCCATGAAGTCAGCCGCAGTTGATGGCTTTGAAACAAAGTTAATGTTCTTTTGAACTTTAAGACCACTCACTATCAGCTGGCTCTGATCTCCCTCTGCCCCGGTAGAGAGCTGGAACTTAATTGTCTTTCCAATGTCAGCATTGGTTGTTGGAACTTCAAGGTACGGGCCGTTATCAGAACCATAAGAACCGGCAGCCTGAGTGGTAATCTGCCCGCGTATCTGGTTGTCAATTAATGCATAAATTGTATTTCCTGCGGCAAGGGACGCTCCGTCCAGGTTTGCCCGGCCCCAGAATGAGTACCTGGTCTGGGCAGATACAATAAAGGTGAGATCCACTTTCTTCTGAATAATCTGGCCGGCTGCAGCAGAGACGTCTGCAGATGCAATGATAAGATCGCCCTGATTGGTTGAAACCGTAACCTGTTGTCCTGCTGCATAGGTAGCACCACCAAACTGGGCATTAAAGGAGATATATTTCCCATTATCAGTCTGGTAAACCGGAACATTCAGGTTACTGTACTGGCCGTTAGTTGTAACCGTCGTCTGTCCCCTGACCTGATTATCAATAACTGCTGAAAGAACTGTCCCGGCAGGTGCATATTGTCCGTCAAGCAGGGCTGAACCACTGAACCGGTAAGTTACCGCCGAAGGGGTTGTACCAAAAGACAGATCAAACCAGCTGCCAACCTGCTGTCCGACACTAATGCCCTGGGAAGCCTGAAGTGATGAACTGCCGGTTAATGCAGTAAATACGATAGTCTTCCCATAGTCATTTTGGCTGACCGGGATTGTAAGACCTGAATATGACCCTGCAGTAGTTATCGTAACCTGCCCTCTTATCTGAGAATCAATGGCTGCAGTAATTATTGTCCCAACAGGTGCAGGCATGCTGTCCAGTAAAACGTTCCCTGATAGGGTATAGGTCTGGACAGGCGTGATAGATGAGGCAGAGAGATCAAGTTTCATAACTCCGCCTGTACTGACAGTAATAATCTGGTCTGCCTGATAATCATTCAGTCTGAATGTAATTGTCTTTCCGGTATCAGCACTGGTAACCGGTACCTCAAGGAAGGGCCCATATGAAGAACCATAACTTCCAGCCTGCTGCACTGTTGTTTTTGCCCTGACAACCCCGTCAATCAATGCTTTTATTTCAGTTCCAACAGGTGCTACAGTTCCATCCAGCAATGCAGAGCCATAAAGTTGGTACTTTCCTGATCCCACCGTCTGGGAGAATGAATACAGGAATATGTTTGAGTTTCCTGTCCTGTAGTCCTGCCAGACCAGATGATTTCCATGGATTGAAGGATTTTTCTGGTCAGCCTGGTTGGTTGTAATCTGATATATGAACCCGGTAATAAGGTCAAGCAGGTAAATATCAGCATTTCCATTCCGGTAATCCTCCCAGACAACAAGGGGACCTGATACATCCGGATTTACTGCTTTATATTTAGCGTCGGTAAGCTGGTACTCCTGGAAATCGTCCAGGGTCATGGCAAATATGTCAGAGACACCATTCCGGTTATCTTCCCAGACAACAATTTTTCCGCTTATTTTTGGCTTTTTCTGGTCAGACGGATGATTTGTAAGCTGGTATTCCTTTCCTGCGATGATATCATAAAGGTAAATATCAGCATTTCCATTCCGCCAGTCTTCCCAGACGATATATGATCCTGAAATATCCGGATTTTTCTGTTCTGAAAGATCTTTTGTCACTGCCTGGCTGGATCCAGTATTCAGATCAGCCATGTAGATATCAGAATTGCCACTTCTCCAGTCCTGCCATGCTATGTACCGACCTGATACAACCGGCTGGTTCTGATTGGAAGTGGATGAAGAGATCGGTGCTGCTGTGTCTGACTGTAGATCATATCCATGGATGTTGACGATCTGGTTTGACCCAGCTCCTGCCTGTTCATAAACCACGATCCTTCCAGACACATCAGGATTTGTCTGGTGAAGTTTGCCAGGGTACACCGGGTACAGGCCACCAGACTCGATATCATATAATCCGATTCCAGATACCCCAGCGCTCCATTCTTCAAAAACAACCATTCCATCGGAAACTTTCGGATTTATATGGTTCAGGTTTCCGAAGGTGATCTGCTTCTCAGCTCCCCCACATGATTCTGAAGAGAGATCAAAACCGGCTGTATCTACAGTCACGGTATTCGAGATGGTATATTCATCAGGGTTTTGTGAAACCGAAAGGATTGCAATACCGCTTGTTGCACTCACCGGGGTACTAAATGATATATCCCCCGCCTGGATCTCTACTCCTGTTTCCTCTATAGGAGAGAAAACAATCTCCTGTGCAGTGGCTGCACCACAGAGGAGGATTAGCAGAATAATTGGCAAATATCTCCATATCTTCATCATTACGCCTCCCATCCGCAGGTATGCCTGATCTGTTTCAGGTGATACCCTTCACATGATATATGTGCTAATCTGTACGCTTAGCCCTATTAAAAACTATCATTTTCAAACCAGAGTCTGAAAATGCCCCTGACCGAAGAACAAGACATTATTCTCTTAATAAGGAATTATATCAATATATTGGATCCGATAAATCATGAACGCGCCAGTTTTCCCTGGGTGGGTCTTAATTATCTTTTGTGCGCGAAAAGTGATCAGCTGGGACAACCATTTCACCATGGTGATACCATCATTATGGTTCAGAGAAAGATAGCTGAGTGACTCAAAAGTATGATGCCGGTATTCGTCCAGGAGAGAAGAGTGACAAGGAGTAATTTATGAGGAATAATTTATGAATCCACGGATAGTAATCGGGATTTCAGGAGCATCAGGCATGATATATGCCAGAAGGCTGCTTGATCACCTGTCCGGAAAAGCCGAGGTTCATATCATCCTGACTCCGGTGGCAAGAGAGATTGCCAGCCATGAACAGATTGATTTTGAGGATCCTGATCTTATCATCCATTCACCGGATAATCTTGCTTCCCCGATTGCAAGCGGATCATTCATTCACCAGGGTATGGTTATTGCTCCCTGCAGTATGAAAACATTGTCAGCGGTCGCCCATGGATTTACTCCAAACCTGCTGACAAGAGCTGCAGATGTAACTTTAAAAGAAAGAAGGCCCTGCATTCTCCTTCTCCGGGAAAACCCTCTATCAAGGATTCATATAGAGAATATGCTTCGTGCCCATGATGCAGGAGCCCTCATTATGACTGCAAGCCCTCCTTTCTATCACCGGCCTGATGATGTTACCGGGCTTGTGGACGCAGTTGTTGCACGAATACTGGATCATCTGAATATCATGCATTCAATAGGCGGAAGATGGAGTGGATTTCAATGAGGACATTTATTGAACAGATGAGAAACAACGGTCTTGTCACAGATGTGCATGAACCGGTTTCCTCAAGATTTGATGCACCAAAACGTGCATTCAGCACAGACCGGCTTTTGTTTTTTCATAATCTTGATGGTAGAGAGGCGGTGATGAACCTTGTTGCAAACCGGGAATCCCTCGCTGTTGCCCTGGGCGTCTCTCCAAAAATCCTGGTTCCCCGTCTTGCTTCCTGCCGGTATGACGGGAAGCTTATCGATAAAGGTCCTCTTACCATGCGACCGGTCAACCTTGATGAAATTCCCATAATGGAGAATTACCCGGGAGAAGCCGGGAGATATCTGAACTCCGGTGTTGTGTTCTCCAGGTACGAAGGGGTAGAAAATGCCTCTGTTCACCGGATGCTGAAAACCGGAAAGGACAGATTTGTTGCCCGTCTGGTGGAGGGAAGGCATACTCACACCCTCCATAAGAAAGCACTGGCAAACGGAGAACGCCTGCCGGTTGCTATAGTAATCGGGATGCATCCACTGGTCCTCTTTGCAAGTTGCAGCAGGGTTCCGGAAAACAAGGAACTGCCCTTTGCTGCCGAACTTCTTGGTGGAGAAATTTCAGTTTATACACTTCCGAACGGTGTCAGGGTTCCTGATGCCGAGATAGTGCTTGAAGGATATATCGGGAGTGAAACAGCTGTTGAAGGGCCTTATGTTGATATTACCAGGACATATGATCCAGAACGGATACAACCTGTTATCGAACTTACCGGAATGTACACAAAACCTGGTTTTATCTATCATGGGCTGATAAATGCCGGAGATGAACACAAACTGCTTATGGGAGCTCCATATGAACCCCTTATTTACAAGGCGGTTGCCGGAGTGACCGGGGTTACCGATGTTGTTCTTACCAAAGGCGGATGCGGGTACCTTCACGGGGTCGTCCAAATAAAAAAGCGAACGGAAGGTGATGGAAAAAATGCCATCATGGCCGCTTTTGCAGCACACACCTCACTTAAACATGTAGTGATAGTTGATGGAGACATAAATCCCGGAGATCCATCAGATGTTGAATTTGCCATTGCCACTCGTGTCCGTGCAGACCGGGATACTCTTATTATTCCAGGAGTCAGGGGCTCTTCTCTTGAACCTTCTAAGATAGGGGATGGACTTAATGTCAAGATGGGAATTGATGCAACTATGGAACTTGGAAAAGAGCAGGAATTTTTAAAAGCTGTCTGGGAGGATTAAAAGGCATGCATCTGACTGCAAAGGAAGAATCCATTCTCAACGGTGAGCAGGGGGAGACAAAGCAACAGCTAATGGAGATCCTGGTTGGTATCGGAAAAGTATTTGGTGCTGATGAGATGGTTCCAGTCAGAAGTGCCCAGGTATCAGGCGCCTCATATAAGACTATTGGCGAATGGGGTCTGAAATGGCTATCAAGTCTTGATGCCCATGCTACTGTTCCTGCGGTCTTAAATCCTGTGGGTATGGATCGTATCAGGTGGGAGGAGATGGGCATTGACCCTGGTTTTGCAAAAAAACAACTGGAAGTAATCTCTGCCTATGAATGCCTTGGTATCAGGCTTGAATGCACATGCACTCCTTATTACCTGAATATAACCGAGTACGGAGACCACCTGGCCTGGTCAGAGTCATCAGCTGTCAGTTATGCAAACTCAGTCATCGGTGCAAGAACAAACCGGGAAGGCGGTCCTTCAGCTTTAGCTGCAGCGATAATCGGAAAAACACCAAAATACGGGCTTCATCTGGTAGAGAACAGAAAGCCCGCCATTCATATTCATGTTGAAGATGAACCAAAAGGAGCCGATGCATCCTGGTACGGGGCACTCGGATACCTGGCAGGAAAGATATCAGGGAACCGGATTCCTCTTTTTTCCGGGATAAGACCAGGCAGGGATCAGCTCAAGAACCTTGGGGCAGCGATGGCTGCGACCGGGGCTGTAGCCCTTTATCATGTGCAGGGTATTACCTCTGAAGCACGGGTATTCTCTTATAACACTGAAGGGCTGGAGAGTATTGTAATAGAGGCTGATGAAGTCGAATCACTCTTCATTGGAGAGCAGGTTGATGCCATCGCTATCGGGTGTCCACACTGTTCTCCAGATGAACTTATGAATCTGGCATCCCTTCTGGACGGGTGTACGGTTACAAAACCGGTGTACATCTTTGCTGCACGGGATGTCATCAAACGTGAAAATGAGCATGTCAGAAAGATTGAACGTTCCGGAGCCAGAGTGTATGCTGATACCTGCATGGTTGTTTCACCAGCTCTTGAACGGTATGACCGGATCATGGTGAACAGCGGGAAGGCACTCTCCTATGTTCCGACCATGTGTGGAGCTGGAGCGGTTATCGGGTCAACGAAGGCATGTATTCAGATGGCCTGCACCCCGGATATATAATGTTCATGAATGACAGAATAGTTTAACGTAGTTATATCCTGATACTAATAAACAACTGATGCCTGATCCCGGGGAATCATATTACGAGGTTTTAAATGTCGGGCGTGATGCCTCTTCCGAAGAGATTACGATGTCGTATAGAAAACTGGCAAAAGTTCTTCATCCCGATGTTTGTGGCAGTCCAGAGGCCGGGGAACTGTTTAAGGTTGTTAACGAGGCATATCAGGTCTTACGGGATCCAAAGAAACGGGAGGCATATGACATCTCCCTCCTTGAAGCGGAAGGATCTGAATATGGGCGATATTACAGCGGAGGGAGGCGGTACCGGGATCCCAGGACATGGTATTATGCACATACTCACCAGTCCTGCCACCCTCCTTACTCAGCACCAGAACAGGAAAACCCGAAAACCAAAGCATCATCCATCCCACGGATCATTCAGGTTGCTCTTTTTTATGCAACCCTGTTCATGGCAATCATCATCCTTTTCCAGCTCTTCTTCCTTCCCTGGATGAACGGCATGGCAGCAGCAGAGGCGAGATCACTGTTTGAGGAAGGGAACAGGTGGATGAATGAAGAGGAGTACCAGAAAGCGATTGAGAGTTATGGGAGTGCAGTTTCCCGCCTTCCCGGATTTTCGGAGGGCTGGAGGGCTAAGGGTCTTGCAGAGGTAAAAAAAGCTGATGAGTTAACTGAAAAAGGATTTACAGCACAGACTGAACCATATTACCAGTCAGCGGTCAGATCATTAAACAAGGCATATCCTTCTTTTCCTGATGATGTGCAAGTTTTGTCAGGGCTTGGAAAATCTCTTAATGCTCTTGGAAAAAGGGAAGAATCGATCCCTTATCTGAAAAAATCGTTGGAGATAAGTCCTGGGGATGACACCATTCAGACTATCCTTGATCATAATCTTTTGAAAAGCAGTATGCAGGAAAAATAAAATTTCTCTTATGCTAATCATCTGATTTTTTTTTATTAAACTCAACATGACAGAAATATCACCCCGGATGCAGGGCTATTATGACCAGCTGAATACAGGTCTTGCACATGCAATGGAAGTCGCACAGGCGGCAAGAAAACGAGGGCTGGATCCTGAGACACATGTGGAGATCCCGGTTGCCAATGACCTTGCAGACCGTGTCGAGGCTCAGGTTGGCATACCAGGCATTGCACAGATGATTCGTGAACTTGAAGCGGTTATGTCCCGTGAAGAGGCATCCCTTCATATCGGAGATTACTTTGCTGAGAAAAAGTTTGGAGAGACAACAAAAGAAGAGATTCTTGACCATGCAATCCGGACTGCCATGGCTCTTCTAACCGAAGGAGTGGTTTCTGCACCGATAGAAGGAATTGCCAAAGTTACTGTTAAGAAAAATGATGATGGAACTGAATACCTGGCTATATATTATGCAGGACCAATCCGGAGTGCAGGGGGGACAGCACAGGCTCTCTCTGTTCTTGTTGGTGACTATGTCAGGAGAATTCTTGGCATGTCAAAATATATTCCACGTGAAGAGGAAATTGAGCGGTACATCGAGGAAATAAGGCAGTATAATTCTATTATGAGCCTGCAGTACCTCCCTTCAGAACAGGAGATCCGTCTTATCATCAGCAATTGTCCGGTCTGCATTGACGGGGAACCAACCGAGAAAGAGGAAGTGTCAGGGCACAGAAATCTTGAACGGGTTGAGACTAACATAGTCAGGGGAGGAATGGCACTTGTCATCGCTGAAGGTCTTGCATTAAAAGCACCCAAAGTCCTTAAAAATGTTAAAAAGATGAAGATGGACGGCTGGGACTGGCTGGAAGAGATGATTCAGCATACAGCCGGAAGTTCTTCATCGGAAGAGAAGGAAGTCGGCATTCACCCGAAAGATAAGTTTCTCAGGGATTTAATCGGGGGAAGACCGGTCTTTTCTTACCCCATGCGTGAAGGAGGATTCAGGCTGGTATATGGCCGTTCCCGTAATACCGGCCTTGCAGCTGCAGGGCTCAATCCTGCAACCCTCCATATTCTTGGGGACTTTCTTGCCGTCGGAACCCAGATGAAGATAGAGCGGCCCGGAAAAGCAGCAGGTATTTCACCGGTTGACAGTATCCAGGGACCGACAGTCAGGCTTATCAATGGTGACGTGGTCAGGGTTCATGATGCAAAACATGCACGGGAACTCTCATCACAGGTCAGTTATATCATCGATGTCGGTGAAATTCTCATAAGTTATGGCGAGTTCATGGAAAACAATCATGTGCTTGTCCCGTCTGCATACTGTGAGTCATGGTGGCGTCTTGAAGGGGGAACAACACGCCCGGTAGATGAAAATGAGGCCATTGCCCAGTGTGAAGCCGGGTTATATCTCCACCCTGATTATCTGTACCTCTGGGATGATCTGAGCCCTGCGGATATCAGAAATCTTGCTGAATACTTTCACGAACATGGAGTTCTCGAAAATGGCACCCTGATTCTTCCTCTTGATCCTACAATAAAGGAACAGCTGGAGCGGGTATTAATCGAACACCAGGTTCGGGACAATATGATACGAGATC
>JAQVIE010000178.1 GCA_028695895.1 Methanospirillum sp.
CATATCCGGTATGGATAAATAGTGAATATATCGTCAGCGAACTTGATTTTCTTGCAACTCAGAGCGGTATGCAGATGGCGGCACCAAGGCAGGCATCTACAACTCCTCCTGAACCCGAAAACATTGTAACTGATATTGTATCTCCTTCCCGGGTCAGTCCGGAAGACATGGAAAGACTTCGCATCCAGCTTGAGGAAGAGGCTTTGCAGGGTGTTGATCAGCTTGGCAGGTATACTGATCTGTTATCCCAGCAGGAAGCATTGGGAGAACTTAAAATTCCATCAATGCTTTCCCCTCCCCTTCCTTTTGATACCATTATTTTCATTTTCGTTTTTATTTTTCCGCTTTATTTCACATCCCAGTTTTTCATGATGAGCATCATGAATGAACGGACCCTTCGGCAGGGTGAAGCCCTTATTGCCTCACCAGTCAGCCCTTTTATCCTGGTTATTGGAAAGATGCTCCCCTATGCCGGTGGAATGATCTTAATTGCAGTTGCAATTCTCTTCATAGTAAAAGCTGATATCTTTGCAATTCTACCCCTTATTCCAGTAATTCTCTTCTTTCTGTCTTTTGCACTTTTTATTGGAATGGTGTCCAGAAGTTATAAAGAACTGTCATTTATATCCATCTTCTTCTCCACGATTGCAACATCCTACCTTTTTTTTCCAAGCATATTTGCCAATGTCCATATCGTCAGTCTTCTCTCCCCTGTGACCCTTGTAGTTCATGTACTGGATGGAACAGGTTATACCCCTGCTGATTACATCTATTCCACCGCTCTCTTCTACCTTACCAGTTTCATTCTCTTTGGTGTATGTATCAGGAATTTTCACGAAGAACAGTTATTTACCGAAAAAGGACTACTCGAATCCCTGGCTCTTTATCTTGGTGCTCTGGTATCAACCAGGTACTGGTATCTCTCCCTTATCCTGATATCTGTGATGACTATTCCTTTCGTTTTTATGGCCCAGATGATGTACCTGGTGCTTTTTTTCAATCTGCCTATGCCATTTTCACTTATCCTTATCATGGTGCTTGCAGCGATGACTGAGGAACTGGTAAAAGCTGCCGGGTTTATCGGGCTTATTTCGCACCGTTTTCCTCCACTTACCTGGAAAAATGTAATTTTTGCTTCCATCCTTATCGGACTTGGTTTTTTACTTGGGGAGAAACTTCTTCTCTTCATCACCCTCTCGCAGATTGCTGATTCCATCTTTGGAGCAGCCTTGTTTCTTTCTATTGGTCTTCTCTGGATACCATTTCTGCTTCATGCAGGCACAGCCTTCTGCACCGGTGCGGTTTTGAAAATTCGTGGTAAAAATGCCCTTCCTATCGGGATTGCCATTGCAACAATAGTTCATACTCTCTATAACCTGTATATGCTCAGGGGGTGGGTATGGTGAACCATCGTTTCGTGACAACCATTGCAAAAAAAGAGATTCGCGGGCTTGCATTAGAGAAGACTATCATCCTTGCGATACTTCTCCAGCTCTTCATTGCCATGTTTTCATCATTCCTGATGGTTGGTTTGTCTGCAATGTACGATCCATCTGTATATGGCCGGGTAACTGGTATTCAATATGGAATTGGATTTGCCGGAAATGATACCATCCTCTTTGATCTTTTCTCACGGGATCCGTCTTTCATACCGTACAGGATGGACCCTGGTGTCGCCCTTGGCGCATTAAAAGAAAGGCAGCTTGCTGCAGTGGTCTGGCCATCTGGGACTTTGCCTGAAGATGAGGATCCAGTGACAGTCACGCTTTACACAATCAGTAATGATATCCAGTCCACTGTCATCGAAGTTAAGATAAAAGACATTCTGCTTGATTATGAGAAGATACTTCGTGATATAAGAAAAGAACAACTTGATTTCAGACCGGTGACTGTGACTCCTTCCCGCCCTGTTGCCCAGAACTCGTTTTATGAATTTATTTACGGGCTTCTAATTCCAATGCTTCTTTTTATGCCGGCCATAATCTCTGCCGGACTTGTAATTGATCTGATCACCGAGGAGTACCAGGAACAGACGCTTGATATCCTGCGTTCAACACCTGCGACCCTTGAGGACATTGTATGCGGCAAGATTCTGGCATGTATACTGATAATCCCGTTGCAGGTTGTATTGTGGCTGGTTCTTCTTACGATAAATGGCATCAGGATCAACTCACTGATTGAGATCTTACTTCATGTAGTTTTTACATCAACGGTTCTGATTTTCATTGCTGCAACGATTGCTGTATATTACAGGGACCGTACCAAAGCCCAGTTCATCTTTTCAACATCGGTTATAATTGTTCTGCTCCTCATCCTGGCATTTCCATCAAATCCAGTTAACCTGATAGTACTTCTGGCTACAGGTATTGCTCCACTGTATCACTGGGCTGTCATGGCAGCTTATCTTGCAGGATGCGCCATTCTTGTCATATTGTTGAAAAATATTATCAGGAAAGTGGAATATTTCTGATCATTTGATAAAATAAATGTTCATCTTTCCATTTTACTACTCAAGAATTACCTGTCTTGCTGAACCCAAATTTGGTTCAAGTCTTACTGCAGTCGAAAAAGCAAGACCAGCCCGGTCTGATAGTCCTCCTGCCTGCATTATTACACCTGCATTGAACCAGATTTTTGGCATGGTGGGAAAGAGAGAGAGCGCCTTTTCAATTGCTTCAAGTGCTGAATTATAATCTCCGGCTTTGTAATAAAGCACTGAGAGGTAATGCCACCTGATCGAAAAATCCGGATGATCCGGGGGTATTAGGTTTAAGTCATTGATTGCACCAGATACATCCCCGGTTTTATACCTGATAAATCCTCTGCGGAAGATATACTCCGGATTATCAGGGTACTGTCTAACAAGCACTTCAAAGTCAGTCAGTGCCTCTGAATACCGTCCGTCATCAAGATGGCACATTCCCCGGTAATAAAGAATGTCAAAATCTGCGATGCCTCCGGTAATTGCATTGGTGAAAAATACGCAGGCTTCTTTTAGGTCACCATCACGATATCGTTTCAAGCCTTCAATATATGCCTTTTTGGCCGGATCTTCTGCCCGGTTACCAGTCCGGCTGTTCATGGTGTACATGTTGCAGATTCCTATTATTTCAAATCATCAGAAGAACCTGTGAAATACATGGATAAAAATTTCAATTTGTTATAATAAGTTATGACAAATCAGGGCAGACATGTAAAAACCAGATACAACAAACCTATTATCCATTGGCTCCAAATAACCTCATTATGCGAAGGTCCATGGGTCTTGTGCTGATATTTGGGATAATTATCATCTGCGGAGTTTTTGTAATCGCTGACAGTTTATCTGTGGTGAAAGAGGAAGGGGAAAAGGTGGAAATCATGGAGACAGTCAGGGCAGGAGAAGTTCAGAATGATTCAATGCAGGGTGAGATATTGGTCAGGTTTGATCCTGATCTCTGGAACATGACTGCTCTTCAGTCGGCTGCCAGTGCTTCCCATGCCAGTATTGGTGCGATAGTAAAGACTGATTACAATGAGCTTGGGCTGCCTGGTCTTCAGCTTGTTCAGATCCCTCCTGGTATGACGATAAATGAAAGCATCGCATACTACCAGAGTCTTCCTTATGTAAAATATGCAGAACCAAATCTTATTTATTCAATAGAAAGTGATCCTGGTCAGGATGAAGGTAATGCAAATAATACTGTTGTAAGCATAGCGCAAAATGTAACGACTGCCGGTCCGTTTAGGCTGCTTGTTCAGTTTGATGTGAATGCATTCCAGGATGAGGCAAACCTCTCTTCATATGCAAATCAGACACATGCTTCTCTTAATGCGACAATGCTTAAGGATTTTTCCATGGATGG
>JAQVIE010000009.1 GCA_028695895.1 Methanospirillum sp.
GTATTATTCTGGTAAAACCATCTGTTCCGCCAAGACCGTAACTGGCAAACATCCGAAGGACATCCTCATGATATATTCCATATCCGGTGTCAATCATAACCCGTTCATCCGGAGCATCAATAACAAAAACTGATCCTCCTCCAGGGAGCTGAAAACAGTAAAGAGTAAGATCATCAGTTAGAGAAATTTTTTGAACATCTGAAAAAAACCCGGAACCGGTTGTCTCTTTCAGGCGTTTTCCATTAAGCAGTATTTGCTCAAGGACATCCTGGTATTCTTTACCATATTCAGTAAGTTGTTGAGCTATATGGCTGAACTGATGCAGGAGCTCCAGAATGTGTGGATCTTCCAGGCCATCAAGGATTTCACTTACCCTTGCTGCATATCTGACATAAAAAAGGGTGCCATCATCACAACTGTCTCCGCAATCATATCCGTCTATCTCGACTTTGTATTCGGCTTCAATTGCCCTGATTATTTCTTCAGTTTTATCTGGGTTTAATATCCTGATCATGACATGAAGAGTATCAGGGTACCTGCCACGGTTATCAAAAGAGAGTGAGCTTATCTCTGCGTTATATCTATTTAAAATTGTTAGGATTTTATGAAGAGTCCCGGGTATTTCAGGCACAATGATGGTGAATCTCACATTATTGGGATATGTCACCGTGGTCTGCAGATACCCATCCTTTAACAAAGCCTGCGCTCCATTGGTGCATGCCTTTTCATCACCTGACACTGAAAAAAAAGCCGTAACAGGATCAAGTGACCGGTTAAAATGACACCTGGTTATTGTCAGACCTGAGGAGGCAATGATTCGGACTGCATCAAGAAGAGAGCCTGTATCAGGTATTCTTATAATAAAGAATTCATTTCTGTCCTGATCCATGATTATTACTCAGAAACATAACTATCTCTTTCTATGAACAGACCACCAAATATAGTGCGCTCTATCATCTCTGAAACAAACTGCATCTTCTGAGCCTCTTCCATATCACTGTTGCGATGAATCTCAGAATAGAGCTGAAGTCGTAATAATGCAAATCTCAGCTTTTCAAGTAATGTTTCATCTATCGTAATGGCATTCCGGTAAATTGGTTCGATAAGTTCGGGAAATTGTGTGATATCTTCAAGACATTTCACGATTTCAGAATAAATAGGAAGATTTTCTTCTCTTCCACAGAGTATTCGGAGGTAATTCATTTTTATTTTTCAACAATGCTGACCAGATTTTCCATTACAGCATCTACTGCTTTCCATGTTGGAGAGTCTTTTTGCCTGATAATGAATGGTCTTCCTTCATCCCCGGCTTTTCTTACTTCAGGATCAAGAGGAAGACTTCCAAGGAATGGAACATTATGATCCTTTGCAATACGTTCGCCTCCACCCTTTCCAAACAGATCAACTGCTTCTCCACAATGCGGACAGACAAATCCACTCATGTTTTCTATTACACCTATGACATTCAGACCAAGTTGTTCAACGAATGTTATGGCTTTGGTTGAATCAAGTGTGGACACTTCCTGAGGAGTAGTTACTATAACAGCACCCCTGAGATTCGGGGCCATTTGGGCAATCGTTAAAGCTTCATCTCCAGTTCCTGGTGGAAGGTCAACAACAAGATAATCCAGGGAACCCCAGGTTGTGTCCTCAAGGAACTGTTTTATCGCTCCAGATTTCATTGCCCCGCGCCAGATGACTGGCGCATGTTTTTCAGGGAGCAGGAATGCCATGGAGACGACTTTTAATGACCCGGTAACTTTCACCGGGACGATTTTATTCTCTTCAGCAAGGAGCTTATGCTCTTCAATTCCAAGCATTTTTGGAATGTTCGGCCCATGGATATCAAGATCCAATAGTCCAACCTGTTTCCCGTGGTTAGACAGAGCATAAGCCAGATTTACGGCAACTGTGGATTTTCCAACTCCTCCTTTCCCAGATAGTACAAGTATTACATGATTTACATCAACGTCAGCTTTGGGTGGTAATTTTCCGGCCGCTGACGAACATGTAGCGCCTGAAGGGCAGGATGAACAATTATTATCGCAGTTTTCAGGAGTTGGTTTGTTTTCTTCTGACATGATTTATTATCCTTTATATTGATTCCATATTATTCGCTTTTATCCGCCATAAAATAGGATCATGATTCTCTTTGTGATGCAGGATTTTTTTTCGTTAAGTTTAACGAGTTGGGACTTCACGATATAAATATTTCATTAGCCTAAGTTTATCATAAGAGGGGTGTCAGATGGAAAAAAGGGATGTAATTGTCATTTTAGCAGCAATAATTGTAGTATTAATTATGGCGGTTGTAGTAAAGCCGATAATTACCGGACAACCAGTTACGTTTTTACCGGATTTACCTGCGCCGGTAGAGGAAGTCGGTACGGAAATAATAACTGATATGATTAGGCCTGATCCTATTGACACTGAAGTTATTCTGACACCCGAACCTACAAAAATTCCTGAAACACCGGAGCTTGAAATACCTCCACAAAGTGAAATGAGTATTACACCAACAACCACTCCAGTTACCTGGCAGCCTGATCCTGACAATCCAATGCCGGCAATACAGATGACGAATTACGCTGAAATTGTTGGAAGATATACCGGAACAACTGCGCCTTTCCGAATACCTACTCCATACTGGGAGCTTCATTACAATGTTACTCCTGCAGATAATGATGCTATTTTCTCAATGGATATACGGGAAAAAACAGGGACTGATGAGAAAACAATAAGAACAATTACCTGGAAAGAGGGGAAAAGTCCAGACCCGCGTGAGTTCAGGTTCTTTGAAGGTGGGAAAGAGTACTTCCTGAACATTGTGGCAAATCAGTTAAATGAGTACAGAATAACTATCCAGATACCTTTAAAGTACATCCGCGATACCTAAGTGCAACATGGAAAAACGGGATATCATCGTCATTATTGTGGCTTTGCTTATAGTCCTGATTATGGCAATGTACATAAAACCGCTGGTTACCGGGAAAGAGGCTAAACTCATTCCTGATGAAATATCCAATCTTTTAAAAAAAGATAATGTTACAAATGGCAATGTCGAAGATAAGATAATTAACAAAAATTCTGAAATTTATTCCAAACCATCCTATACTTCTATAATACCTAATGAATCAAGCCCTGATTCCAAAACAACTATTGAAATTGAAGGTAAAGAATTTAAGGATTTAATGAAAATCCAGGCTTATTCAGATTCCAGAAATATTACTTTTAATACAACGTTGGAAGAGAGCAAGCTGGTTGGAAAAAACGTTGTTTTTCCTGAAGAAGGAGAATGGGTTGTAAAAATATTTGATCCGGAATTGAATATTACCTATAATACACAGCATGTAATTCATGTTAAAACAATACCCACTCCTGAACCGACATGGGATGGTATCACCAAACCATTAAATGTTATGAAATATCATGAAACAGAAAATTTTTATACTGGAAGGTCTTTTCCTGTAGATCCGATTATAAAGGACGTTGAAAAGGAAGTATATAGTGATTTTGGGGGAGTAAGAAGTCTTGACACTGCATTGTTAAAAATACCCTACCCATATTGGGATTTAATTTATACGGTAGATTTCCAAACAGAAATTGCAAATCCAAAAGATGATGAATTATTTGAATTTAATCGAAAATATCAGGAACCCCTCACTATCTATGAAGGAGAACCAATAATATTCTATGAAAAAGGTAGTTCAATTCCAAGGATGTTGGATGTTAAAACGATTGGTTCGGAGAGTGAAACGGAATTTAGGCCGAGTAAAGACCAAGTAATTGCAAAAAAAATGCAGGAAGAACCAAACAGTGTTCCTCCATATGAAGTGACAACAGAGAGTTTCAGACCTTCTCTTGTTGAATCTGTTGGATATAAAAAACCTTTCATAAAAATAATTATAAAAAATGAAGACAGCGAAAATTCGCCTGAAATCGAAATAACTCCCAAAGGTGGGATAGATCCACTACAGTGGAATGAGGCAAAACATAAATCTGAAGCCGAAAAAATCATGACACAGAAAGGATCAAAAGAGGAATTTGAATCTGATAAATATCAAAAAAACTGGGAAGAGAGATGGAAATCCATTAAAGATCCCCGTCCATGGCGTGAAAGAATCTATGGTGCCGGAAACTATTCATTCCAAATTACTGTACAGGGAATTGATTCATATAATATAAAGATAGAGGTACCAAAACTGGAAGCAAAAAGCGAAAAAGATTCTGATAATCTCTATTCTAATGAAACAGACAATATTACCAAAAAACTGCATTTATTTATTGATGAATATAATAATATCCTATCTGCGAAATATGATAATATATCTCCATTCTTTTTAAAAGAAGAATTTAATGATGAAGATTTTTCTTTGATTATATCTGAATATATACAAAAACGTGCTGGCGGTCTGATTATTAAAGACATAATTTTTAATGACATTCATATTATTGGAAAATTTGATTCAGACGGTCAATTAAAACAAGCAAATAGCGCGGCAGTGAAAGGTTCCTTAATTATTGAACGAAATGGGTTAATTAAAACAATTCCTCTGGACTTGGATCTGCTTAAAGAAAAAACAGAATGGAAACTAAATAACCCGATAATATTAAGAGACTAATTTTTTTGTTTTTTTAATAATTAAGAGAAAAAAACAATACTGTACTTTTTATTAAAAAATTACGGGAAATCTATTTTTCTTTTCTCCATTGAATAAATATATACTATCTCTTTTCCTGTATCAATCTTACCCAGATTATCGTCAGCAACAGTTATCTCAAAATTTTCAAAACTTTCAAGATCCATCATCTGAACAACATTACCGGCGATTGAAATAACCTGGGCATTTCTTCTCTCAACAATAGGTGCATAAACTTTTGCTGATACCGGCTGAACAATTGACCTCTTGACGCCATCAAATATCCCCATAAGGTCAAGACGGGCCTTAGCAGCACCATGTTTCCCAGGTTTTGATATAGATATCGACAGGATCCTACACGGTTCATCATCAACTAACAGATATTTTCCTTCTTTCAGCTTACCAACTTCAGTCTGCTCTTTCATAAAACACCTTGGGAAAAGCTGGTTATATTTACGTGTCAACCTTACATAAATACACCGTCCAAAAAGGATAACAGGTTACTCTTATGGATTTTTATCAGACCAGTCATTCCATTTTTAAAGCAATCCAAAAAACCATCACTCCGCTTGTCGGAACACCAGAAGCCGGAATAATAACAGGAAACGGAGCTGATGGCACACCAACAAAATACATTGATAAAGTTGCAGAGGATATTGCTGTTTCTCATATAAAAGAAGAAAATCTCTGCCATCTTCTCATTAGTGAAGAAGCTGGAAAAGTGGAGATGGGAGGAGATACCGGTACAATTTTTCTTGACCCGGTGGATGGAACATATAATGCCCTTATGGACATTCCCTTTTTTGCTGTCTCTCTTGCTTATGTAAAGGACGAAAAACTTATCGAAGGATTTGTTGGAAACCTATCCAACGGAGATATTTTCTCTGCAAAATATGGAAAAGGTTCATTCATGAATGGAAAACCCCTTAAAGTCTCTGATATATCAAATCTCCAGGCAAGTGCAATGAGCATATATGGGAAACATTTCCAATATGACCGGGTAATCCATCTCATTAGAAAAATAAGACGATTCAGACAATTTGGTGCCTCAGCCCTGGAACTCTCATACGTAGGTGCAGGAAAAATTGATGGTTTTGTGGATCTTCGAAGAACTCTTCGGGCAACAGACGCAGCAGCAGGAATACTAATACTTGCAGAAGCTGGTGGAATTGTCAGTGATCGTGATGGAAATCCACTTAAACTTCCTGATGAGGTAAATATTGGGAACTGTCTTGTGGGAACAAATGCACTTCTCCATAAAAAAGTAGTGGAATACCTGAGGTGAACTGAGTTGCCCGCATCAATGAATATCCTCATTGTAAACCGGTATGGTGATCCACAAATCGATCTCTTTTCCAATGATCTCGAAAAGCTATTGATCCAAAACGGATATCTGACTTCCACATATAAAGAAAATCTTCTTGAAAAATCATCCCAGATATTTAACCCTGTAAATCCTCCGGATCTGATAATCGTTCTCGGAGGTGACGGAACCATTCTTCTTGCAACACAGAGGATGCCATTACAGGTCCCGCTTGTCGGGATAAATTATGGTGAAGTTGGGTTTTTAGCCGATTTAGAACCAGAAGATATGTCTTCTTTTATTACTTTACTAAAAGAGCCTCTTCAATTAGAGACGCGGATGAGAATTGAGCTCCGTATTAATGGTAAAGTAATCGGGACTGCCTTGAATGAAGCTTTGATTATTACAGATAGACCGGCTAAAATGCTGAAATTTCTCATCCATATCAACGGAAAAGTAGCAGAACAGTTTCGGGCTGATGGTCTGATAATAAGCACACCAACCGGCTCAACTGCATATGCCATGAGTGCCGGAGGGCCAATTGTTGATCCAAGGGTAGAGGGATTTTTGATGGTTCCCCTGGCACCATTCATGCTTTCTAACCGGCCGCATCTCATTGATTCCTCAAGAACTGTATCTATCACCCTGGAAACGACTAAACCTGCAAAACTTGTTATTGACGGGCAGACAGAAATACATCTTGATGCCAATTACACTGTAGAAATCTCAAAAAGTGCCAATCCTGCCTTATTTTTAGATGTTGGCCAGAACTTTTTTGAAAAAATCAATCGAAAACTCAGACATCTGTAGTCAAAAAGAAAGTTTTAATTTGATTCCTGTATGATATGCACGAGAGGACTTGAGTATCATGAAGGATGTTATACGAACCAGATTTGATTATGCAGAAGCTTCAAAGGTTTTAAAGGAAACCCTGGACCTGGACGGGTCGCCTGTTGCATTCAAGTTTTGTAAAACTGCAGAAGAAATCCCTGAAGGAATGACCTTGTTAACGGAAAAAATACGTCATTGCCAGATGGTTGGAATGGCCAGGAAAGAAGGTAAGATATTTTATTCAACCGTCGATAACCATTCCTGCATGGGTGGTTCATGGGCCCTTGGACTCAGGGAACTGACACCCACTCTTAAATCCGGTGAGTTTTATTATAAACTCGGAAAATTCGAGTCATGGGCCGCCTGTAAAAGGACTATTGATCGCGTGCCTCATGTTGAATCACTTACCACACATGCCACATTATATGCCCCTTTGGAAAAAACTCCATTTGATCCAACACTCGTTCTGATAATTACAAAACCAAAGGCAATGTTAAAACTCGCGCAAAGTAATCTCTACCGTCTTGGTGGCAGGATAACTTCAAATTTTTCCGGAATTCAGTCAGTTTGTTCTGATGCCTGTGCGCAGGTATACCTTAACGGCACTCCGAATTACTCACTTGGATGTGACGGGTCAAGAAAATTTTCCGGTGTAGAGGAAGGAGAAATGGTAATGGGGATTCCAATTGAGATTATTCCAGAGATTACCTTTTCCCTTAAGATAGTAACAGGAGCAGCCGGATCTTCATAATCTTTTTTTATTCATTCTCATGGAGGAGAAGAATCTTAACAATGGCAGAATACAGATAGGTACGAGAAAAAGGATGCTGAAAAAATTTCCAATCATATTTCTTATCCCCATGCTGGTATTAGCCACCTCTGGTGCTCCGGTTTACACAGGAGAAGACTTGTTTGAGGTTGGGAATGAACATTATGCTAATGGCTTACTGGATAAGGCAATCGAGATCTGGATGCAGGCCAAACAAGCAGATCCTTCTCTTTCCGCAAATGCCTGGTACAATATCGGTCTTGCCTATGCGGCAATGAAGAATTATGAGAAGGCAATAATAGCATGGAATGAGACGGTTTTGCTTGTTCCAAACTCATCCATGGCTTATGATAATATGGGAACTGCATATGGTCTTCTTGGCAGGTATGAAGAAGCTGAGAGAGCATATGACAAGGCCATAGAGATAGATCCTGATGTAGTCAAGTACCGGATTGATAAAGAACTGCTTTTAAAAAGTGCACCTAAAGAAGAGACACCTTTATCGCCATTATCTGCATTTCTTGCTCTTATTACAGTCTTAGGGATTATTACCCGGTACACCGGATAAGACACTTCCCAAAAAGACTTTTGCCGGACAGGAGGTACTCACATATATGGATAATCGAACACATATTTTCACAATTCTTATTATATTTCTCTGTTTATTCTGCCCTGTTTCCTTAATCCCTGCAGAACTTATAGGAAAAGAATTTCCAGGCTTTTCAAATATATGCGTAAAGGCAGATGAAAATTTAATCCCGGACATCATCGGTGTATCAATGAAATTACCAGATATTGTCTATGCAGGGACTTATTTACGAGTTATTGACATAGTCAGGAGTCAGGAAAAATTACCAACAGGCACTTTTTCAATTAATTATATTCTTGAAGATAGTAATGGGATACAACCTGAAAGATTACTTGGAACTATTAACATTCAAAATCTTGTTCGGGGGGGACAAAAAAAGATAAACACAACTTTTCCAGTACCTTCTGACGTTCAAACTGGTCATTACCTGGTTCAGCGACTGATAACGAATACAGAAAATTCTGCTAATACTGGTTCATATCTGCAAGGAAGGCAAAACCAGGTTCAGATAATTAACAGTGAAGAGAACATACTTACAGGATATTCTGATGATCCGGAATATACCGGGGAAACTGGAACACTTTTCATCAGTTCAACAGTGGTAAATTCTAATGATTATTATCCAGTAGAAACAAAAATATTTTATTACCTCTCTAAATCTGGTTTGATTTCAGATGATCTTATCTTTATCGGAGATACGAATAATTTTATCATCCAGCCAAAAGACGAAATAATAACTGAAAAGACTTTTTCAATTTCAGAAGATTTAGAAAACGGAAAATATTTCCTGATTTCATCATTCCTTCCGATTGAAATTATTACAAAAGACAATTCATCGTATTGGATATCTGGTGATCCTGTTTCCATTTCCAGGACAATTCCATATAACTATCCTGTTATTCCTTTAACCAGACCTGATACAATTCAGACCTCTCCTGAACCAGATGTAACAACTTTAAAAACAGATTACCCTGATATTTTGTATATCGGGGAAGGAAATAAGATCACAGATTCGATTGCAAATATCGGAGGCTCAACTGCAGGAATTGTAAGGGTTGAATACCTGCTCTCTTCAGATAATGCCGGAAGCGATGCAAAACACCTTGACTGGTGGACCATTCATAATCTGAAAGGAGGAGAGACACGAACAGAACAGGTAACAATTGGCATTCCAGGAGGGATACGAGCGGGTATCTACTACTTGACAAAAAAGATAACAGTAACCTCCAGTCCTCAGGAAAAAAATACGGCCAACAATTTCTGGACCGGAAACAGACCTGTCCGTGCTGAATATAACCCTGCAGCAAGAATTCCGGACCTGACACATGTCACAACAAAATTCCCATTTGCAGATCCTGGTGAAAATGCAGAGATTTCTGACACAATTACAAATATCGGGAATGCTTGTGCAGGTCAGGTCACCGTTGCATATTACATCTCTCCTTATCCCTCATTTGATCCATCAACTGCGAGGTACCTGGGAGCATGGGAGACTGGCAGGATTTGTGTTGGTGAACAGCTGTCCAATACGATTAATATAACAATACCAGCAGACCTCAGAAAGGGAGAGTATTACTGGTTCTCTGTAATTGATCCATGCACTTTTATCGCATATTGCGGTGAAGAGATGCCGGAACTTGATAAATCAAATAATATTAACATTGGTCAGCTTAATATCGGGCCATGTGTATTTTGCAGATAACCAAGATGCTCTCCTTCTCCTATCTTTTTTTGTCTGGAAGTTCCATATATATGCATGACCGGCAATAATCCGGATATCTCCACTTCATTATCTTCAGGATTAAATGGGTTACTTGTTGATAAATCATTAGGAAAATCAACTGAAAAAGAAGTAGAAGAATCATTTCAGGTTGTCGAGTTCCTTCTTGGACAGGACCATTTTGCGATTGATCTCTTCGATGTTAAAGAAGTTGTTGAATATGCCAGAATTACAAAACTTCCAAACAGTCCTGTATATATAAAAGGGATCATTGACCTCAGAGGAGAAGTAACCACAATAATAGACTTAAAACAGCAACTTGCAATCACTTCTAAAAATAAAATTTCAGATGATGAGACAAGAATAATTGTACTCGATGATCGGATTACTAATTCCAAGATTGGTATCATGGTTGATGATGTCCTGACTGTATCAACCTATAATGCAAGCCATGTCGATGAAACAGCAACATTAGGAGATGAATCATCCCACCTGCTTGGCATAATTAAGAAAAAAAACAGGGATAAAGATAAAGAAAGCACAGAACTGGTAATATGGCTGGATATTAAGACATTACTAAGAGATATGAATCAGATAAAGTAAATCACATGGTAAAAAAGATGAAAAATGGCATTGGAAATTTAACTGCTATTAATTAATCATGACTTTCAAAGTTACAGATAAATATTTTAAAACAATTTATACAAAGGAAAAAAACCCCACAAAATCCAATATTCATTTCATTATAATTGACTCATGGGATTCTGACTCTGTCATCAGACTATACAAAGATGCAGGATGGTGGAAAGATGATTATAGCCCTGATGATATCCCAAAAATTATAAAGGAGAGTTTTCGTTTCTGTATAGGAATTAATACTAATACTGGTGAAACGATCGCAACAGGTCGGATAATATCAGATGGGGTTAGTACAGGCTATATCCAGGATTTATGCGTGTTAAAGCAATCCAGAGGTATTGGAGTTGGAAGTTTTTTGTTACAATACTTAATAAATGTAGCAGGAAGTGCCGGACTCAATCAGATAATTCTTGTAGCAGAGCCAGATACAACCGGTTTTTATGAACGAGCAGGTTTAGTTTCACTTGAGAGAAAAACATTTTTCTTATTTTAAAAAAGGTTTACAAATGAAAATTCATGAAGAAGACTTTCATCCTATAGAAGTTGAAGATAAAAAAATATTTGACAGTATTTATAGAGACTATCCAATTCATCACTCGGAAAATACATTTGGAACATTATTTTGCTGGCGTTCTTATGGTAATTATAAGTTCTGTGAGCATGAAGGCTGCTTAATTATTAAAGGTGAAACAGAAAATTACTATTCATACAGATTTCCTATTGGTCCGATAAAACCAGACTTCTTTTTTGCAACCATAAAACTTGCACAAGACCTTGGAGAAGAAGCTCCGCTTTTGATAATGGAACCATGGCAATATAACTGGATGCAGAAAAACTGTTCTTCTCTTAACTTAAAACCTGACAGAAATTTCTTTGATTATGTTTATCGTGCAGATGTGCTTGCGTCACTTCCCGGACAGAATTTTCTTACCATTCGAAAACAATTAAATAAATTTCGAAAAAAATGTCCATCAGAAATTGAAATTGTCACGGAATCAAACATAGATGAAGTGCAGGAGTTCCTGATTAAATGGTGTCAACAAAGGGAATGCGATAAATATACTATCTTAAAACATGAAAAAGAGGCAATAACAGAGGCAGTAAAAAATTTTGAAACTCTTCAGTTCTCCGGAATCACTGTTAACCCAAAGGGAGAAATTGGAGGGATCGCAATTTTTGAAGAATTAAATCCTGCCACTGCAGTAATTCACTATGAAAAAGCATTGCCGGATTGTGAGGGAATTTATAAAGAAGTGAATGTTCAGACTGCAATACACCTGAAAGATAAGTATCAATTTATTAACCGGGAGAGTGATATGGGGATAGCAGGCCTTAGGGAATCAAAAGAGCGCTATCATCCTGATCATTTTGCAAAATTGTATTACCTCGAAAATGTGTGATTTTTTTCTACTCTGATTACTAAATATTATTAATAATATATACAACTAATTTTATACTTCGCACTTCAATACTACAATTGCGTTCATGAATTTGCTACCGTTAGGTTTCAATATTTTCATTATTATAGGATTTTTATTAGCTTCAGGCATGGGATGTCCCATATCTGTTGCTGATTACTCAATCAGCACCCTTATTGAAACAACCGGGCCGGTACAGGACAGATTTTCCGGAGCATTTTCTCAGGCTGATGAAAACGGGACTTATGTATCTGGTGTTTATTCAGACTCTGTCATGACAAATGACGGAATCATGTCCCTCTCAAAACAGGTCAGTATGACTGGGGATAAATCAACCAATCATGGATTTGATACACAAAAAATTCTTAAATACTCATCAGGCTTAACTGGAGGACACCTTATCGCTGATGAATATATCCTGACATCCAGTGATAATTATATAAATGAGACTAATCATGGCTCCACCTGTTTTGGAGAGACCTGTGCTGCACCAGCGTGTGTTTCCAAAGAAAATTCAGCTTCATTCTCAATAATTAATGCAAAAAACCTGGTAATGTCTTCATCAGGCAGAAGCTCAGACGGGACAATGGATTATATAATTAATATTGACTCACCAGATAACAACACATCTGAAGGCGGATTAGAGGGTACTATCATCACTGCTTATCATGGAAGTATAAAAACTCCGACCAGCGAAGTTGCACTTTATGATAGGACACTGGTATCAGGCCTTATAGATACATTCAGCCGTTGGTACCATGCAGAAGAACAACTGGACCTAATTGCAGCATCCTCAGTGTCAGGTGCATTTCATGATAAAACCATCATGGAACAGAAATTTTCACAAAATAATACAGCTACTGGAGAAATTTTATCAGGCACAACGGTATATTCACAGGATGTTATTACAAGCGGAGGAAGAACTGATGAAACCAGGCAGATTACCGCATCAGATAGTATCACTGCAGAGAGAATTATTGAATATTCATCAGATGGAGATTGCTCAATCCAGGTCTCAGAACATGCAATTGCAACCAGAATCGATGAATCTAATGGAAATTCAGAGAGCCAGACTTGTGTATTAGGAGAAAACGTTCTTACTGCAGATGAAAAATCCCCATACAAAGAAGCAGCAGCAGAGACCGGCATTACTGGTGTTTCTTCAGCGAAAATTAGCAGTAGCACACATATCGCCAATAATCAGCACAACAATGATTTAAATCTTGAATACAGGGCAAATATCATGATACCGGCAGGGTTTAATGAATCTTTGGTAATGGAAATGAAAGATAATGATAATGACGGACGATTTGAAGATCTTAATGGAAATGGTCGTCTGGACATGCATGATCTGGTCCTGCTTTTCCAGAACTTCAGATGGATTGGGGAGAGTAATCTCTCCCTACGGATAGATTTTAACAAAAATGGAAGGGCTGACTTTGCAGATATTGTTACCCTGTTTAATTACATGAACATGACTTCATCCAAATGAAATGAGTTAAAAAAAGTTCTGGGTTGCATAAAAAAATTCACCATTAAACCTTACCCCGATTCCAATTTTCTCAATAGTCGGATTTATTAAATTTTTATTATGCTCCGGACTGTTTATCCATTCAATCATCATGACATCTGCAACATCTTCAGGTGTTGTTGGATCAACAAATCCGGTATATCCCTTTCCAATAGTATGCCCTGCTGCAATCCGAATAATATTTTCAGCAATTCCGGTCCTTGTCCTCCCATCATCCATACTTTGTGTTACACTTAATCCCAGAAGTTCTGCTCTTCCTGTTGGATCAATCCCCTCTGGTGAATAATGAGAAAAATATTTTCTTTGTATCATATCTGTTGTATGTCCAATAGCCAGATTACATAGGTCATTATCAAAAGAAAGCAGAGATAAACCGCAATATTCCCGGTATTTATTAGTTTTTAAGTAAAGATAACCGGCTATCTGATCTGCATAAGGTTCTAAAAGCCGGTTAAGGGGCTCTGTTATCTGGATTTTTTCCGGGTATACAAAAAGATTGTCTGTTTTATCTGTCTCCTGAATCATCCCGGTATAATCAATTATCCCAACCAGGTGGTAAAAACCTGGAGGAATGTAATCAGGAATTAGATCAGTCAGAACCTCCTGTTCATTCATGTCTGAATAAACAGAAAAAATATTCTTTTCCCAAAGTTGAAATCCTGAATTTAAATTGTTGATATCAGGAGACAGAAGAAATAATATCTTACATGAACCTGCAACATCAGAATTCATATTTATTACCGTATATGTCATCGTAAATGATGAACCAGATGAGGAGGTATTTGTACTGACTGAATCAATTGTCAACCTGAGGTTTGGATTTTCGCCACGCCATATTGTTTCCTTTTGAATAGTTATCGGTTCTGAAGAGGTAATGGTATTGTCTGATGAAAATAGTTCAAGTTCATGACTCCTGATATTTATCTTTAAATAATACTCTCCATCAGGAATTCCAACAGGAACAGAAAAAGAAAAAGGAATTTTTCCTCTTGTTCCAGCTCCAATTTCATCAGTCACTTTGGTACCAAGCCAGATGGAAATATTACCATCCGGATTATTCTGCACAAGAAGAATATCCATTGAAATATGGGATGCAGACACAGGTCCCTGGTTTGTAACTATAACTGATCCTGTTATCTGTTCTCCTTTTTTTACCAAATCAGAAACAACCAGGTAAGACAGGGAAAGGTCAGGAGTAAGGGTAAATGGCGTTAATGAATCAGATAAATCTTCTGAAACTGGTGTTATCATTTCTGCATATAATGGAAAAACAACAAGAAGGCACATCAGGGAAATAATAAAAACCGAAATTCTGTTCAGGATCATACATATCTGTTGTTCATCATTCAATACAAGCTTACAGGAAAAGATCAAAAGAATGAAGTAAGATCACGAGAGGCGATCTCACCCAGATGCTCCTTTGCAGAATTTGTAATCATCCTTCCCTGGGGCGTTCTTTTAAGAAAACCAATCCTGATGAGATATGGCTCATAGACATCCTCGATAGTTCTTGGTTCTTCGCCTACTGATATGGATATTGTTTTCAGACCAACAGGACCGCCGTCAAAATCTTTTGCAATAACCTCAAGGATTTTCCGGTCAAGTATATCAAGTCCGATTTTATCCACACCCAGAGCAAAAAGCGCGGTGTCTGCAATACTTTTATCAATCGACCCGGTACCCCTGACAATTGCATAATCAAATGCTCTTTTAAGAAGCCGGTTTGCTATACGCGGCGTCCCCCTGGAACGTTTGGCAATTTCCATGGCACCTTCCGGAGTTATTGGAATTCCAAGGATACCAGCTGACCGGGTAATGATAACTCCAAGTTCAGAGGGATCATAAAGATCAAGTCTAAGTATAATCCCAAACCGATCCCTGAATGGAGAGCCTAATAGACCTAACCTGGTCGTAGCACCAATAAGTGTAAACCGTTCCAATGGGAGCTGTATAGTTCTTGCAGAAGGACCCTCACCGATCAACAGATCGATGATATAATCCTCCATCGCAGGATATAATATCTCCTCGATGATCGAAGAAAGACGGTGAATTTCATCAATAAAGAGAATATCATTGTCTTTGAGAGGGGTCAGAAGAGCGGCAAGATCACCAGGTCTGTCAAGAACAGGTCCACTCGTTGTCTCGATATCTGAACACATCTCCTGGGCGATAATGTGTGCAAGCGTGGTTTTTCCAAGTCCGGGAGGGCCTGAAAAAAGGATATGATCAAGAGTTTTGTTACGTTTCCTGGCAGATGTAATAGCAACCATCAGAGCATCTTTTATCGAATCCTGACCTATAAATTCGGTAAGTAACCTGGGTCTTACTGAAGGTTCGTCCTTTTCATCTTCCTGATTAACTGGGCTTACAAATCTGGCCTGCATGAAAAATCACTTTTTTCTAAGATGAACAAGGGCTTCTTTAACCAGATCTGATGATGAAGCTTTAATTTTCAATGATTTTGTCCTTTCAATTGCTATCAGGGCTTCTTCACGACTATATCCAAGTGAAATGAGTGCAAGCAAAGTATCCTGAACCTGTGATGAAGAAGACGTGGCATTAGAGTACTGAGCGCTGAGCTCTGATACCTTTTTCTGGAGTTCAAGGATTATTCGCTCTGCTCCCTTTTTTCCCAGACCCTGAACCTGCGTTAAAACTTCTGGTTTTTTCTGGGAAATTGCATCGCAGATTTCTGGAAGAGAAAGCCTGCTGATGATTGCAAGGCCGGTTTGTGGTCCAATATGAGAGACCGATATAAGCAGCCGAAACATATCAGTCTCCTCAGGAATCAGGAAGCCATAAAGCTGCATAAGGTCCTGGCGGATAATAAGCTCAGTATACAGAACAATTTCCTCGTCAATGGTTACTGAACTCAAAACTGATTCTGGAGCACGGATCCTATAACCAACTCCTCCTGTCTCAACCAACACAGAACCTGCATCAAAGCTAATGACCTGACCTCTGATTCGTGCTATCATGCCGTCCTCATCCAGTTCATATGACAAAGTGCAAGTGCAAGTCCATCGGCTGCATCATCTGGTTTAGGAATATCAGAAAGCCTTAAAAGCCTTGTAATCATCATTTGAATCTGTTTCTTATCTGCATTCCCTGAACCGGTTATGGCAAGTTTAACCTGTTTTGGAGTATATTCATAAACCGGTATATGATGCCTTGCAGCAGCCAGAAAAATTACTCCTCTTGCCTCACTGACCTGCATGGCTGTAGTAGTATTTCTGGAAAAAAAGAGCTTTTCACATACCAGACATACTGGTTTATATGTAATTATCAGGTTTTCAATTGATTC
>JAQVIE010000179.1 GCA_028695895.1 Methanospirillum sp.
CCAGCTTATTGATGATACCTACCTCTCTCCAGGACAGTCACGTGCTGACATGATGGCCCTGATGGAAAAGACAGGGGAAATCAGGATAGAGGATACTGATATAGAGGTCAGAATATCTGCAAAAACAAAATCATCTGTATCTTCTGCTTTGTATGAGAAATTTTTCTCTTCACCGGTTGTAGATTCTGTGTATGGACGGATTGGCGGATGGATAAAAACAGACAATATAACCTGCCTTGCGATGCAGGAAGGAATTTTATCCCTTGTTGTCCAGATACCTCCCAGAACATCCGAAATATTGACAGATAGCGATTATATCCTTCAGGCAAAAGAATTCAGAAATTTATCCGGACTGTCAGGGGAAGGCGTCAGGGTAGGGGTTATTTCTGATGGTGTTGACGGCCTTTCAGACTTTATCAGTTCAGGAAAACTTCCTGAGGTACAGGTTTTATCAGATAATGTCGGTGGTGATGAAGGGCTTGCAATGCTTCAGATCATCCATGCCATTGTTCCAAATGCAACACTTCTCTTCCATGACCGGGGATCAAGCCAGATAGAATTTGTCCGGGCAATGGATAAACTGATTATTCACGAATGTGATATTATTTGTGACGATATAACCTATGTAGAGCCATTTTTTGAAGACGGGTATATCAGCCAGAATATTATTGACCGGATTCTCTCATACAATATCCTGTATATTACTGCCGCCGGAAATTTTGCCCAGGAGCATTACCTGGCACCATTTAAAGGGTACGAAGACCATGGATACCTGTGGCATGACTTTCAGAGTTCCTATGGCCGGGATATGAAATTCACCGTTTCACCCGGACTTTCAGGTCATGTTATTCTCCAATGGGATGATAAGTTTGGCTCATCTTCAAATAACTACGATCTATTCCTTTATGACGAATCAGGGCGGGAAATAGCAAGAAGTGTAAACCACCAGGACGGCGATGGTGATCCAATGGAATGGGTCAGGTTTGTCAATTCTGGCGATCAATCAAAGGAATTTACCGTGAAAGTTGTCCAGTCTGCGGCTGAAGATGCACTTTTGGAGATTTACGTTCTTCCCCTGTCAGGCAGATCCGTAAAACTGGACCCCTGGACCCCCGAAGGTTCTCTCTTTGGTCAGCAGGCAGTAAATCAGGCTTTGGTTGTGGGAGCTGTTGCACCAGGAGAAAACCCCATCGTTCAGGATTATTCTTCCCGGGGCCCTGTGCTTATCAGGTATCCGGCCAATGAACTCAGAAAAAAACCTGACCTTGTTGCACCTGATCATGTAACAGTCCTTACCAGTTCAATGCGAAAGGCGGTTTTTACCGGAACAAGTGCCGCTGCTCCACACATCGCTGGTCTTGCAGCGCTGATAATCAGTGGATCTCCAGGTATTAAAGAGAGTGAAGTCAGAAAGATAATCCTGAATGCAACCGGCAATGATCCAGACACCTGGGATCCAGGGTACGGGCATGGAATGCCGGTTATAACAAACCTCTCTATAAAAGAAACCCCTATTCAGAAGACCTGGTATCCGGTGATGAACGGATGTAACTTTGAGCCAAGAAATAATGATCTGGCTGATAAGATTTACCTGTATCCTGGCTGGAACATGGTTTCCATTCCATATCCTCTTGCACAGGGGCATGAAACTGCACAAATCTTTAACGGGGTTAAGACTGCCAGCCACACCATATGGCGCTATAACTCTGAAAAAAGATTTTTTAGTGTAGTTGGTCCGGATGACTGCCTCTTGCAGACAGATGTTGTCTGGGTTTATTCAGAAGATGAAATCTGCATCAGGTTAAATTTTGATCTCTCCGGTGATAATCAGACAGTAAAACAGCTTTATCCTGGCTGGAATTCTGCAGGAGTTCCAGGACAGCAGATAATCACGGCCCGTGACCTTCTCTCACCTCTCACAGATGCATGGACTACAGTTCTGGTTTTTGATTCCAAGACAAAAGGGTTCAGACCATCAATAATTAATGGAGGATATGGGACATATTCTCCATCCAGGCTGTTATATCCTACAGAAGGATGGTGGATATATATGAATCGTCCTGAAATATTGTTACCCGGGTGCTGACAAATCAGAGGGTTTTTGTCTTTCTGGTACAGATGTTGAAGTACTCGGGCAGTATACATGGTGGGGTATTATAGGGATAGCCTGAATATGAGCGGATGCTTTTTAAAATCAATGAAAATGACAGTCATCTGGCTTGTCTTATTTTGCGGACTCTTTTGTCCGTCTTACTGCGCTGACACGAATGATGATCTCCGTCTTATTGTTTATTCAGCTCCTAATGAGACAGAGGGATATGAACCGGTCCCTCCTGATGTTCCCCTTCCTGCCAATGTTTCCTTTTCTTTAAGATCCCCCGTTCTTGGTTTTATCACGGTTGATACCGATCCTAATGAGACCGTATATATCAGAAATGAACTGTTAAACCTGCCATGGGTTCATGAGATTGAAACTGACTTAAAACGGACAACAGGAACTGTTGTAAAAGATGAAATGGTTCTAAACAGTTCGCCAGATCAGTGGGCCATTGAAAGGATCGGAGTTAATTCAGCGCGACCTTTTGGCCAGGATTCATCGATATGTAAGGTGGCAGTTATCAGTACCGGAGCAGATGGGACGCATCCTGATACAGGAATCCTTGACTTGGGATATGACTGGGCCACCCAGGACAGCAGGCCTGTTGATGAGGATGGATACGGAACTGCTCTTTGTGGTGTTGTCTCCCTTGTTGCAGGAAATATTTCGCAAAAAACAACCAACTCATCACTTATTATCATCCCGGAACGAATTGGGGTGACCAATGAAAATTTTTCAGCATCTCTTTCTGCCTTTGCCATTGCCCACGCAACTGATGCCGGTGCTGACATTATTCTGATGGGATATGGAGGATCTGAACCTTCACGTGCTGAGGAACGTGCCATTGCCTATGCAAAAAAACACGGGGTTCTTTTAATTGCACCGTCTGGAGATGAAGACTCCAATAACATGCATTATCCTTCTGATCATTTTGATGTGATATCCGTGGGATCTGTTGCAAAAACAGATGGTTTGTCTTATTTTTCAAACTATGGAATTTACACAGAACTTGTAGCTCCAGGAGAAGATCTCATCACACCCTGCCAGAACATGTCATATTGCAGGGGAACTGGAACCGGGTTTGCAGCTGCAGAGGTTGCCGGGGTTGCAGCACTTGTTAAAAGTCATTATCCTGGTCTTAACTCAGAAGAGATAAGATCGATTCTTCAGTCATCTGCTACCGATCTTGGAAGAACCGGACGAGATATTTACTATGGATATGGCCTTTTAAATGCACCCGCTGCCATGAAAGCAGCCGAAGATCTGACTCTGCAAAAAACCCTGATGGCTTTTAATTCAGGAAATAATTCTCATGAAATGAAAAGAGCTCATAATTCCGGAAATTCTGTCTTACATGAGATGAGGCTTGTTCCTGGATGGAACTTTATCTCTATTCCCGGACCTCTCCGGTCTAAAAAAACCGCACATGATCTTTTCTCAAATGTTAATACCGATGGTCATACAATATGGACATACAAAAAAACAGGCGAATGGATTCCTTTAAAACCTGATTCATCTCCTGCACCAATGGAAGGTATGCTTGTATACTCGGAAACACAGGCTTTTGTTCCCCTTGTTCTGAATATTAATACCAACAGCACACTTGCCATGGAAAAAGGATGGAATCTTGCTGGTTCACCTTACCTGGGAGATGTACCCGCCCATTCTCTCTCATCCTCTTCCAATCTTTCATGGGTGAGTATTCTAACTTTTAATTCC
>JAQVIE010000180.1 GCA_028695895.1 Methanospirillum sp.
TCCATCTGTTCCTGCATCATTTTTGAGCGTTTTGCTTCAAGTTTTTTTATCGTCTTCTCATCTTGTGAGAGCATTGCTTCCCGGTATTCTTTTTGAAATACCTTCATCCGGTTTTGCGTCTCTTTCATCCTTTTATAATCGATAGTATATTTTTGAATGATGGAGGAGTAAAAACCAGTCATTGTGGAGAGAATAATGATCACAATATAAAAAGGAATTTGAAACGTGTCCACAAGTGGCCCAAGAACAAGATTGAGTGAAGTGCCAATTGTGGTACGGACGTTCTCAATACTGGCAATAAATAAAAGCCCCATGGCCAGAATAAGGGGCATCATACTCGAAGTTGATGATTTCGATCCTGCCATGAAGTTTACCTAAGAACCTGAACCATATCTTCAACTGCTTTTTCGAGCAGGAAGTCAGAATTTTTAATATATCGAATTGTGCAGCCGGTAAGCATCGCATATGATGCTGCAACTGCACGGTTGAAATCCTGATGATCCTGGATATCCCTGTACCCCTCGATATCCCTGACACGAGTCTCATCAGACAATCTGCGCTTTAGGATCTGGTCTGAATCAGTCTCAACCAGGATAATCAGATCAGGTTTTAACTCTTTAAGAACCCATTCAGGAAGACCTGCAAGGAATCCTACCGGAGTTTTTACTGAAGCATGAGTATCGATGATAACATTACCATCGATCCGGGCGATCGCCTGTGAAGCAAGCTGTTGAAGTCTTTTTTGGGCATTTTTGTCAAGTTTTCGCATTTCGTCGCGATCTTTGACGATGTTCTCCTTTTGTGCTACTTCAAACATGAAGGTGCCAAAATTAATGCTTTGATATGACACCCCTCCTTCTTCAAGCAGTCTTATTGACTCGATAATGACCGAGGTCTTGCCGACCCCGGGCACTCCGGTAATGATGACTTTCTTCCCGGTCATACTGGTTTCTCTCTTATTCCTTACCAAAGAATGTTCGCATGAACGGATACATTTCCATGATCTGTTCACTGGCTATCTGTTCATATAACCGGTAAGTAATTGAAACGGTAAGCAAAAGACCAGTTCCTGATACAGAACCAATCACACCAAAGAGGTTTGCCACTACCGACATTAAACCAATGAACACTCCGCCAATTACAGTTACACGGGGGATATAACGGTCAAGAACCTTTTCAAGGACAGCCGGGTTTCTACGGTACCCGGGGATTGACATCCCGGAGAGCTGAATCTGACGGGCAACTGCCTTTGAATCAAGACCTGCAGTCTTTACCCAGAACAGTGCAAATACTGCACCTCCCACGACCATGATGAGTGCATCAATACCAAGCCTGGTAAGAACCTCCCATGGTGCATGTCCCCCGACAAAGTTCGACATCCACCACATCCAGTCAGATGGATGATTGACAGGAGCAAGATACCACATCAGACCGCCGGTCGGGGTCTGGCCTTCAAAGGTTCCAAAGATTGTGATACCAACATTATTCAGGAATAATCCTATCATTTGGACATTTGCCTGCAGAACACGGACAAGAATCATCGGCAGCACACTGGCATAGATGAGTTTGACCGGGAATCGTGCCCTGGCACCACGAACCTGGGTATGTGCCAGTGGAATCTCAACCCTGCAGGATTCAACATACACGATGAGCAGGAATATTGCTATAGTTGTAATGAATGCAATGAGATCTGTTCCAAAGTACTGGATGATATTCGCCCCATCCAACACTACAGCAAAGAGACGGGGGAAGAAGCCGACCGGGTACATGTCGTTGACAGGAGCCCAGTTTATGAAACCATTGATGAGTGCTTCAGATATACCGGCAATAATAAAGAGACCGACGCCGGAACCAATACCCCATTTGGTTACAACTTCATCCATCAGGAAGATGAGAACACCTCCCAAACATATCTGGATGAAGATAAGAATCGCCAGGACTCCGCTGTTACCTCCGAATAATGCAGTTGCAACTGCAGGATCAGGCTTTAAAAATCCTCCGATAATCATGGGCAGGGCTTCTACAGCAATCATGATGAAGATCATGAGTTTCTGAAGGCCCATGTACTGGATCTGACCCCTGATTTCAGAGGTATCAATATGTATAAGGTCAGCACCTTTGAGGAGCTGTAAAACGATTGAAGCAGTTACAATAGGACCGATACCCAAGTGGACAATCGACCCGCTTGAACCTGCAAGAAGAGCACGGAAGTACTGGAACATATCCTGTGATTCAGGAGAAAGTCCGAATACAGGAATATTCGTGAGCGCAAAATATAGAATTAAGATTGCTGCTGTCCAGGCAAGTTTGTTCTTAAAGTGAACATGGCCTTCTGGCGTTTTGACTGCCGGCATTTTGGCCAGAATTGGCTCCATCCGGTCGAGTATCTCACCCATTCAGAACCTCCCAGGTAGTAAATCAGGAGAGCAGGGCGTGACCACCCTTTGCCTCGATCTTTTGGATCGCTGACTGGGAGAACGCCTCTGCGGTGATATTCATCTTACTGGTGACACGACCACCACCAAGAACCTTATCTATTCCAATATCTGCTGCATTAAGAACGATTACATCGTCGTCAAGGGTTGCAGTCCCCTGTTCAATGAGTGACGGGAGAATCAAATCTATATGGCCGATATCCAGAACATTGCTGGTTGAGGATGAACGGTGATGGTGTTTAAACCCACAGGTTCCATAGGTCCAGTTTGCATGGACAACTCCGCGGATGAATTTGTGATCCCTGCTTCCTCCTCTTCCACGACCACCACGGTTCCCTGCACCACGGCGGTTTTTGTGGGTTCCACCACCACAGGTCCTGGAACCCCGGTACTTGGAACGCTTATTTACTGGCATTGCAATTACCTCATCTTGTAGAGGAGATCGTTGATATTCTCCCCGTGATAGCCCAGGGAACCACCCTGCTGGACGGTCCTCTTCGTAGTCTTATGCCCTTTACGTGGCGGGTGAAGACGGAGCACCGGTTTCAGGCCGGGAACATCTGTCAATCTGGCCTGTCCACTGGCAACTGCTTCTGCAAATTCGGAAATTCCATTGTACTGGGAGTTTTCCCTGACATACTCATCGGTAAGACGGATGTCTCCGACAAGACGCCCACGGTTTACAAGCAGTTCCTCAAGGGTTTTTGCACTTACTTCGCCATATGCAATATAATCCTTGACTTTCCGGATCATACCAATATATGCCGGTGTATCAGGAATCATTACGCAGTGGTTGATGTGATGCAAACGAAGCATCTTTAAGGTGTCTTTGATCTCACGACGGGTTTTTACCGTTCCGCGGACCTGTACAACCGCATACATCACTCCACTCCTCCAAAGCGAATCATGTTCGTTGCTTTTAATGCATTGAAGGTTGCTTTTGCGTAGTTGATGGTGGTCCGGGTCTGTCCCTGAGTCTGTGCCCAGACATCGCTGATGCCTGCAAGTTCAAGAACTTTCTTTCCGATATCTCCAGTTACAAGACCGATTCCCTGGGGTGCCGGACGAAGTGTTACTCTGACACTTCCTCCATTACCGGTGACAAGCATCGGGATTGAGTGCGGGTTATTACATCCACATTCCCAGGAGCCGCATCCACGGCGGACTTTTATCAGGTTAATCTTGGCGTTTATGATAGCTTTCTTGATTGCATCGCCTACCTGAGAGTCTTTTCCCTGTCCGAATCCGACATACCCGTCACGATTTCCAACAACTACAACAGCTCTGAATTTTACCCGACGACCAGAGTCGGTCATCCGCTGTACCATATTGATGTCGAGCACCTCATCGACGAGATCAGGGAGG
>JAQVIE010000010.1 GCA_028695895.1 Methanospirillum sp.
TTGTTATAAACGCCGGGTGTTAATGAAGGACCACTGCGTGAGATTAATATCATATGAAATAAAAACTGAAAACACACATGAAATTCCTGAACATCAGAGTATGGGGCCCATTTTATATTGTCGGGTTACTTCTGGTGCTATATATTATGTGGACAGTTGAAGAGATACGTCCTCAGGGTCTGACATTATTTATTACAACGTTTTTTGTTCTGCTTCTGGTAGGAATTAATTTTTATATTATTTATACTGAAATAAAGGCACATGAAGATAAAGAAGATAAAAACCGTGAATTATCTGGTCTTGAGCCAATTCCACGAAAAAAAGGTTTTTTAAAGAAATATTAATTAGTAATCAGCTTGCTTTTTGAAATATTTTCAGCATTGGTTTAAATGGTTTAAACAGATGTTCAACGTCTTTTGACATATATTCTGACATTCCCATGATATAGAATCTATTGCTTCCAAGACTATCATGAACAACTTTTACCAGGTCTTTCTTTTGTTGTTCATTAAAATAAATAGTGACATTTCTACAGGATACAATATCAAACATCCTGGCGATGGGGACGCCTGTCATGAGATCATGAGTCTGAAATTTGACCATATTTTTTATGTGATCTTTTATTTTAAATTTTCCATCTTCAGTTTTTTCAAAATGTTTTGATATCTGTGTATCACTAAGGTTTTCAAGCGCATTTTTCTCATAAATTCCTGCCTTTGCCTTATTTAATATTACCTCATCAATATCTGTTGCAATAATCACATTATTAAGCAGAACACCAGGTCTGGACTGATCATAGAGGAGTATGGCATAAGTATAGGGTTCTTCTCCGGAAGAACAACCTGCACTCCAGATCTTAATAGTTTTCTTTTCCTGGATAATTACAGGAAATATCTCTTTTCCAACCAGGTTAAACACATTGGGATCACGAAGAAATTTTGTAACATTTATTGTCAGAGCTTTACGTAATTTATCTTCTTCTTCAGGATGCGTTCTAAGATATTGGTGATATTCAACAAAATTCTTTGAACGTGTAGAGTTCATTCTTGAGAGCAGTCTTCTTTTAATATAATCCTGTTTGTAACTTGTGAGTTGGATGTTAAGTCTTTTTTGAACATCCAGAATAAGTTCCTGAAGTCCTTTCTCACTAACTTGTGGTACATTGATCTTTGGAAATACAGGAGGTATAATTTTTTTACTCATGATAATCTAAAAATATAGAACCTAATATTTAATGCAGGCTAACCATATGATTTAAAATCTCTTTAATATCAAGCCAGATAACAAGGTTATCTTTCTTCTCTTCCCCTTCATGTATCTCAATGAGATCATCATGGGAGACCTTAATGATACCTTTGATACTCGTCTGAATACGCTCGTTGATTTCATTACCCAATGTGGTAACCTGGCGTACCCCTACTTCAGTAACACTGCGCACATTGTCCACGATAATTCCAAGGTGTTCTCCATGAGCTGCATCAGGAGGAACAATAATAATTTTTTGTCCTGCCCTGTCTTTTTTAATTCGTTCACCAAGAAGAATTGCAAGGTCTACCACGTGTGTAACTTCTCCTCTTAAATTGATTATCCCGGTAATGTATGGAGGAGTTCTTGGGAGTGGTGTAATAGGCAGCATCTCTACTACTTCTTTGACCATTCCTATGTCCATTGCATATCGTCCCCCTGATAATTCAAATTCAACTATATCTATCTGATTAGATATGGCATCTGAATTTTTCGCAGATTTTTCTTCAATGAGATTATTTTTTACAGAAGCAAGTTCTGAGTTAAGATTTTCAATCTGATTTTTTAGATTTGCAATAGATTCCTGTTCATCAGTTTGATCAACAAACCAGTAAATTTCTTTATCTGAAATAGTTGAGGCTGATTGTGAGATTATCCGATATGATTTGAGACCTGCAGGGTATAATGATGAAAATGTTAAGGTTCTGTTTTCCCTGGACTGGACGACGTGGGAGATTAGAATCTGCGAATACTCTTGTATAGTTTCATCCCTGATTCCGGTCCATTCCTGAAATGGGGTGTTAATTTTTGTAATTATTGAATTTTCAATCATCAACCCTGGAACTGCAATTAAAGAGAAGTGAAGAGAATGGGATTCGTCTGGCAATAATCCTTCTACTATTTGAACAGATTGTTGTTCTATTTGTTTTTGTTTTATTAAATCCTGATTAATTGCCTCATTTTCTTCTGATTCTGAATTTATTAAAGGTTGAAGAACCAGTACATACTGGGTTATAACATGTTTTCTGTTTGAAATCAGAAGACCTGAATAACACTGCATTCCATATGGAGATTCAATACAAACCTTGTCTGAAAGCATCTCTACTTCTCCAGTCATTTCTGAAAGGCCTGATAACTTCACTCCAATGTCTGGTAATTTTTGCCCACGTAACTGGTCGGAAGAAACTCCAATGAGCTCGGACAAACCTTCATTCGCAAGAATGATTTCTGTGGTTTCATCAAACAAAACCATCGGAGAAGGATTCAGGTTAAGAAGAGTCTTCAGGATAGGATCGGTAATTTTTGAGGATTCCTGGGTTTTCTGCTCTGATGTTTCTTCTTCATCAGGGAAGAGTACAATCAGTGCAAGAGGAGTCTTATCATTTGTCAATGGAATTACCTGAATCCACACCTCATAAGAAGTGTTGTCCCGATGGTTTATTGAGGTTTGAAATTCGATTTTTGTTCCTGTTGAGACGGCTTCATCTATTTTCTCTGTTATATTACCTGGAAATCCGGCACTTGCAATATCACGAAACAAAATATTCTGATGCTGCCTTCCAAGATATTTAAGGAGTGCATTATTAACAAAACGAATAGTATAATACTCATCAACTATGCCAACCGGCAGGAGGATTTCTGATAATGCATTTTCAAGAACTTCTCTGGTGAAGAATTCCTTTGGTTTTTGTTTGTCCGGGTGGGCATGAGGAATGAGAAGCTCAAGAGAGACAGCTTCATGATCAAAAGGAACAATAGGGGGTTTAATAGTTACAATCGTATAAATTATTCCGTCAGGAGCAGTAAATGGAATTATATCAGGTAAATACCTGGAAATTGGTGGATACTGCCGTGTAATATCACTCCGCTCTACGGAGAATATGGAACAGAAGATATCATTTGCATCCATGACCTGTCTTTCAGGTCCCAAAAGAACCATGGGAATGGCGTGATATTGAAATATTTCTAATGCTCTATCAAATTCTGTGTGAGCAGAGATAAGATCAGAGAGATGACTTTCATGTTCTTTTTTTAGAACATCCAGTTCTTTTAAAGTATCATCACGGGTCTGTTTTTCTATCTGAAGGGCCTGTGCATCCTGTTTCAATCGCAGAAAAACAGGGATAAATTCTTCTGGTACTGGTGGAATATCCCCTTGTTCATATGAAAGGATTGTTGCTATTATTTCTGCATTATCCGGTTTATTATTTTCATTACCTGAAGGTTTTTTTTCATCATCTGTAACAATAAATAACCCTCTTCTACCGGAAAGTTGATTATTATCTGTCCTCATCATTTCCTCCCTGATTTCCATGAATCAATAATAGATGCAGCTTTTTTAAAACCAGGCATAGCTGGGTCATCTGGCGCAAGTATAATGAGTGGAATACTCTGTTTTAATGAATGAGATATCTCCTTTCCTTCAGAGATGATTACCACTTCCGGAATTTCAACACTTATTCGTTTTTCCAGCTGGGTTCGGATTTCCTGTAATGAATCTGGTTTTGGCTCTGATGTCGAACCAAGTAATTGTTGAATTTTTTCCCAGAATGTTTCTGTTTTTTCGTAATGACTATTCCATCTGTTAAGTAGTGCCATTCCTATGTTAATTTTTATTCCGAGAATATCATTAATATCATTAATGATATGGTTTATGTGGTCATAACCGGCAATAGCAAAAATGTCTGATGAAAAAACCATTACTGAATTATCTGCAGCAATCATTCCGTTTATTAAAAATTGCCCAAGAAACGGAGGTGTGTCTATCAGGATATGATCATAGCGTTCCTTTATTATGTCAACACCTTTTTTCAGAATATGGTATCGTTCAGGATTTTTGTATAATATTGCCTCTGCACCAACAAGGTCAAGATGTGAAGGTACCAAATCTATGCCTGATACTGTTTTAATAATATAATCTGACAAAAGAACTTTTTCAGGATTATCTGAACAACACTGAATATAATATTGGTAGATGTGTTTTTGAAGAGAGTCAGAATATACTCCAAGACCAAGTGTAGCATTTGCCTGGGGATCTGTATCAATTACAAGTACAGTTCTCCCTATATTTTTTAGAATCCCTGCTATTTGTAGGCAGGATGTTGTTTTTCCAGTTCCACCTTTATGATGGATAAATGCCGTAGTAGTAATAAGATTCCCCTTTCATAATTTTGGCAGAATGCATAACTTACTGAAATAATTCAGATGGTTTACTTAAATGCTTTGTAGTGCGATTATGTTGTAAGTTATGGAGTAATCAATTTTTTCAAAACTATTATTCCAAAACGTTTGTCAATGCACTATAGAATACTCTGGATATTTCTATAAATAAATAACGGTTTTTTCATCAGTAACTTATCAGTTAATATAACTTTCAATTTTTTTATGGAGTTTAAACATACTCTTTTTTCTTTTACAGGGTTGAATATGTTATGAGAGGGAGAGTGTGACTGACGGTAACGTTTATACGTAGCTGAGGAAAGTCCCCCCACCAACCGGGTACGCAGCCCTGTTTACAGGGGTGGTGAGAATCACGGCAATGGATCAGAAACGATACGGAATGTCCGGAGTTATGACGCAAATTTGCAGAACGCAGAAGGACATCACCGATGAAACGGCGAATCCCTGCGGGTGCAAGCCGAAACAGGGCATACAGATGACCCGGTATCTGCCCGGGTTCGGCGCTAAGCTGAATGTCGCATTGAACAGAAGGGGGCTTATTACTCCCACTCATTTTGTACAGTAAAGTTCAGGTAGCTGTCAAGCATTATTGCTATACATGCAATCTGATTCCACGTGGACAGGACACCACTTTCTTAGGGAAACTCTTTACCAGGACTCAAAGCAGAAGGTAGAAGAACCAAAAACCCGTGTATGCGGTATTTGTGAACCTAATCAGACGATCATTTCATTACCTGCTCCGAAAGAAATCGCCCTGGATCCGATAATATTATGGGACGCACTGGAGAACAGGCAGACTATTCGATCATATTCAATCGAAGAAATCAACAAATGGGAACTTTCAATTATTCTTCACTATACCCAGGGTGTCAGGGAAAAAGAAAACAGTTCACATTTTAGAACAGTTCCATCAGCCGGCGCATTACATCCCTTTGAGACACGCATTATTGTAAATCGTGTAAACGGATTGAAACCAGGTATATACAGGTACCTGCCACTGGATCATGCACTGGTCAGAGAAGAATGCCATTCAGGTGATCATGAATCAGTGGCAAAAGTTTGCAAGAATCCAAATCTATTTACAACTTCAGCAGTTTCATTTATCTGGACTGCTGTTCCTGAGCGGATGATATGGAGATTTGGACAGCGGGGTTGGAGATATCTGTTCATCGAAGCTGGCCATATCTGCCAAAACCTGTATGTTACATGCGCTGGTCTGCGTCTTGGTGTGTGCGCAATCGGATCATATAATGACAATGATATCAATTGTATTCTTGGAATAGATGGAGAATCTGAATTTTGTATTTACATGGCTTCTGTCGGAAAGAAGTGAATAAGATGTTAATTATGAGGTCAGATTGGAATCCCTTTTTGGATTAAATAATTTTTAACATCCGCAATCGTCATCTCACCATAATGAAAAACACTTGCTGCAAGAGTTGCATCAGCTTTTCCATAAGCAAAGCCTTCATAAAAATGTTCCATCGTTCCAACACCACCTGATGCAATCACTGGTATTTCGACAGATTCTGAAACTGCTGATGTAACCGGAATGTCATAACCGTTCCTGGTTCCATCGGTTTCCATAGATGTTAACAATATTTCACCCGCGCCACGACATTCTACTTCTTTTGCCCATCTGATTGCATCTAATCCGGCAGGCTGGGTTCCTCCGTGGGTCATGACTTCATACCAGCATGAACTTCCATCAGGTAGTTTTATCAGAGTCTTATCTGATTCAGCTGTGGTTCTTCTTTTTACATCAATAGCAACAACAATACACTTGGATCCAAATGCATTTGCAGCTTCAGATATCAGGTCAGGATTTTGTATTGCACTTGAATTAATTGATATCTTATCAGCTCCTGCTCTTAATGCTCTTTGAATGTCATCAAGGGTCCTGATTCCTCCTCCAACAGTAAGTGGGAGAGATAGTTCACCAGCTGCTCTTTTTATTACGTCAATGATCATTCCCCTGTTCTCCATGGAAGCTGAAATGTCCAGAAATACTACTTCATCAGCACCCTGTTCATTATAGCGGGAAGCAAGTTCCACAGGATCTCCCGCATCCTTAAGATCAAGAAAATTTGTTCCCTTAACGACCCTGCCATCTTTGATATCGAGGCAGGGAATAATTCGTCTGGTGAGTGTCATTGTTATAGCTTCTTGTATGTTTTACTAAAAGAGGATTATGGCAAGATGATTTATTATCAACAGATAAACACTTATGGAAAATTTTCAATTTACTTTTGGGTTACGAGGAAATCATGGATTCAGGCGAATTAAAGATTGAATGGGCAAGACAGTACATGCCTGTATTAAATAAAATTTCAAAGCGTTTTAAAAAGGAAAAACCCTTTACTGGAAAAGTCATAGGAATGGCTTTGCATGTTGAAGCAAAAACAGCAAACCTTGCTCGGACACTTGCTGATGGAGGAGCCACAGTGCACATTACCGGATGCAATCCTCTCTCGACACAGGACGATGTTGCAGTTGCTTTAAGCAGGATTCCACAGGTCTTCTGCTATGCCAGACGTGGTTGTTCAGTTGATGAATATTACCAGGCCATCGACACTGTTCTGGATGCAAGGCCGGTTATTACTATTGATGATGGGATGGACCTTATTCATCGTCTGCATACTGTGAGGCAGGATATTTTACCTGATGTAATTGGCGGATGTGAAGAGACAACCACGGGTATTCATCGTCTGCGTGCAATGTCAGATGAAGGAAAGCTAAAATTTCCAGTTTTTGCTGTTAATGACACTCCAATGAAACATTACTTTGATAATGTTCATGGAACCGGAGAAAGTGTTCTTACTGCTATCATGGCGACAACGAACTCTCTTATTGCCGGGAAATGGATTGTTGTTGCAGGCTTTGGTTTTTGTGGAAGAGGTCTCGCAAGAAAAGCCTCCGCACTTGGTGCAAAGGTAATAGTGACTGAAATAGATCCACGCCGTGCTTTGGAAGCTCATATGGAGGGATTCCATATAATGTCCATGAAGGAGGCTGCCTTGGTTGGTGATATCTTTATTACCACTACAGGAAACAGGGACGTTATTACAGGTGAACATATGGCTGTCATGAAATCTGGTGCAATTCTTTCAAATGCAGGTCACTTTAATATAGAGATAGATGGCACCTGGTTATCATCCAATGCTGATATCATTGAAGAACGTGATGGAATTCACTCATATCATTTAGGTGAAAAAATTATCCATTTACTTGCAGAAGGTCGTCTTGTCAACCTTGCAGTTCCAAAAGGAATGGGCCATCCGATAGAAGTAATGGATCTCTCTTTTGCATTGCAGGCTCTTAGTGCTGAATATCTTGCCATGCATCATGCTGAGTTAAAACCGGCTGTTCATCAGGTTCCGGATGATATTGACCAGATGGTTGCATCATATAAACTCAGTTCTTTGAATCTCTCTATAGATTCATTGTCAAAAGAACAGGAAGAATATATGGGAAGCTGGGATCACGGAACCTGATTAATGGATTCCTTTTTCTTTCATTGAAGCTGCAATTTTCGTATCAATGTTGGCTGCTTTCTGAAAACACATAAAAGCTTCTCTTTTTAATCCGGCGTCCTCAAGTATTACCCCTTTATTTAGAAGTGCTCCAACGTGTTTAGGATTTAACTTTAAGGTTTTTTCATAACACTGCAAGGCTTCTTTATGCCTGACAAGATCTGTGTATATTAACCCCATGTGATACCACGCCGAGGCAAATGAAGGATCTATACTGGTTGCCTGTGAAAATACCTGCAAAGCTTCATAGTATTGTTCCTGTTGCCGGTGTATCAGTCCTTTATTAAAATATGCTTTCACATGAAATTTATCCAGATTAATTACTTTTTCATATGAATTTAGTGCTTCTCCGAAGTTTTTTGCCTTATGTAGTATCAGGCCCCTGTTAAACCATGCTTCAGTATTATTTGGATTCTCGTAGATTGCATGTTCATAATATTCAAGGGCATCACTATGGCGTTTTAACTTATGAAGGCATAATGCCCGGTTTTTCATAGCATCAAGGTGCTTTGGATTTACTTTCAGGGCATTATCATAACATTGTAATGCTTCATCAAATTTTCCAAGCCTGTAAAAACACAATCCCCGCAGGTTCCATGTGTCCGGATTCCATTTATCAAGAAGAAGACTTTTCTTTGTTGCATCAAGTGCTTCTTCAACCTTTTTCATTTTAAGGAGAAGGTCAGCCCTTGCAAGCCAGACACTAACCTCACGCGGTTGAATCTCCAGAAGCTTTCCAGAGCTTTGAAATGCTTCCTGTATCCTTTCCATCCTAATCAGGCAACGGATTTTATAGAGCCAGGCAGACAAATTTCTTTTATCAAGTTCTAAAACCTTGTCAAAAGCACTAAGCGCTTCATAATATTGTCTGTCTTCGAAAAGACAGATCCCCTTGTTAAGCTGTAAATTCAGATCTTTAGGACTGAGATTTATTGATGCATCAAAAGCGTTAACTGCATCTCTATACTTTTTTAAATTTTTAAGACAATAACCCTTATATACCAAAGCGCGAAGATGCTTTTTGTCTTCTTTAATTACTTTATTAAAACATTCAAGTGCTTTATCATCCTGATGAAGATGAAAAAGACTGTATCCTTTAAAAAGCCAAGCTCTGATTTGTAATGGATCCTTAGCGATGACTTTATCAAAGCATAAGATCGCCTCATCGAATTCTTTGCGATTATGATGAATAAATCCTTTATATAACCATGATAGGATCAAGTCCGGTTGGATTGTTAAAGATTTTTCAATAAAAGGGTATGCTTTTTCAAATTCACCTGCCTGAACAAGATTTACTGCTGTAACATAACAGACATTTCCGAGATCTTCCTGGGATAAAAAACTCTCGTCAGTTTCACTTTCTTCTCCAATTTCCTCCGGAAGTTCTTCAGTTATCTCGATAGATTCTAATTGTTCGTCAGTAATGGGTGTATCAAGAACAGTACCGGCAGCAAATTCTTCTTCAGCCGGATGTATTGCTTCATTCTCACCATTGTAGGTTCCATCAATTATTTCCTCATGTAATGGGATTATGTCTGAAGAAATAGGTTCCTCGGCATTTGCGATTTCGTTTGCAATCTCTTTTACTGTTGAATGTTCAGGTTCTGTAAGTATTGAAGCAGTTTCGGTTTCAGTAATTTCTGTTACTATTTCTTTTTCTTCTCTCTCTTCAATTTCAAGATCATTAACTTCTTTTATCTCTTCAACTTTTTCATCAGAAGAATCAGATGGTTCTGCATTTTCTTCCACGGGAGAGATAACCGGCTTGACAGAGAGTTCCTGTGTCGTAACTATTTCTTTTGATTCAGGTTTAAATGATGAAATATCCCTGCTAAGAAAAGATAGCATCTGCTCATACTGCTTTTCTGATATTTCTCCTTTTGCAAAGCGTATCTGCAGTATTTTTATGGGATCCTCATCCGACATTGATCACCTTGTAAGAATTACTTTGTCTAATATACTCATAACAATTATCTGGTTATCTATTTATGTATTGCAGAGACCTGTGTTGTAGAACCGGCAATAAGGTTAATTGAATTCTTATTTTTATTCCACCTGACTCTGACGCTGGTAATTTTTATAATATTAGCATAATCCATATTTTTTACTTTTTTAATTTCGACATTTTTCAAAGATTTTGGAATGACAAGGTAGACTTTGGCCCCTCCTGAACCATCACATAATAAAAACACTGAAAAATCCCTTACCCCGATATCTGATGACATCTTGACACCAATAACATCAACCGTTTTTCCAATATTATCTTCCAATTCTCTGAATGGAGTTGAGCCCATCAGAATTGTCTGAGGAATAACTGGGTTTAGAGGTTTTTTTGTGAGAATGCTGTAAGAAAATTTTATATCGGTGTTTATAAACCGATAACCTTCTTTATCTTTGCTTAATAATAACATAAGTCTTGTAGGTTTTATCCCGGGGAGTTCTTCAAAAGACCAGCAGTTAACCGGTTCACATCGTCCTGCATGAATATACCTGCATGGACTGTAAAGAAACAGCCCGGATTTTTCAAGTTCTTTCTGAACTATCCGCAACTGAGTCGAATGCCTGAGTTCTGCGGGCTCGACAAGAATCATAATACCATCATCTGCTAAAAAAGAACAATAATGCATAAGAAGACTGGCTTTTTCAACATTACTCTGACCTGGAAGCTCGGCGAGAACATTCTGACAGGTAATCATGGTATAGGTACCAGGTTTTTGTGATTCCCATGTTCTGATATCTGTCTGATGAATCTGTTCTATTTTTACTGGAGATTTATTTGCAAATTCTGAAGCGAGGAATTTAAATGCCTCAATAAATTCTTCAGACTGTTCAATTGCTTCTATTGAAAGGGTCCCTCTCTTTCTTTCTTTTAAAAACCAGATAAGGGCCAGAGGAACAACTCCCGGACCTGACCCAAGGTCAAGAATTCTGATATTATCCGGTAGATGGCCGCCTTTCTCTAATTTTTGAATGATACTGTGAAATTGAATGATATAAACTGGTGCCTGATATGCAAGATACGCAAAAACATCATATCCTCTTTCATATTTTGCAAAAGGATTTTTTTTCCAATAACCTGCTTTTTGTACAAGTATAGATTGCTTTATTCGTTCAAGAGTACCTGATGATTTTATTGGTTTTCCTGTCTTGTTCTCAATATATTTCTCAATTAACTGTTCCAATCTGGATGGAATCTTCAATAGTTTTTTTTGGATTTTTTTATGATTTTTATTTGTTCTGCGTACTACAAATATTCGGTTTCCACTATTTTTCTTTTTATCTGAGGGTTTTCTTTTATGGAATTTTTTGAAAGGATCGTTGGAATTCATCTCTATCTTATACAATAGTATTGAACTTATAAGAGAGAATTATTTCCCTGCTTAAGTATTATATTGTATCTAAAAAAAGAGATAAATATATTTAATTTTTCAAAGTATTCGTAAGGTTTTTTTCTATTAATGATGCTCATAATTAATAAAAGGTAAAATAATAAAGTCAGAGTCACAATATCACTTATCATGTATTCATCAAATGACCTTGATGTATCTTTATCAAAATCAGGTCTCATGGTCGTCGATGATGATGAAGATATATTATTTACTGTTCAGACTTTATTTAAAAAAAGTCCTTTCCCGGTTTTTCTCGCACGATCAGGGCAGGAATGTTTGGATTACCTGAATCTTGGATTTAAAGGAGTAATTTTAATGGACATAATGATGCCTGGACTGGACGGATGGGAGACAATTCAGGCAATTATAAACCGCGGCCAGATGCAGGATCTCATTATCTCCATGTTCACGGCAAAAGATGTTCCAGATACATCTCTTGACCATCTCAAAGAATACGTATTTGATTATATTACCAAACCTTTTGAACCAGAAAAACTCATCGCGCTGGTTGATGATTATATAGCATTGCTGGTTTAACACAAAAATAATGAATATTCTTATCATTGGTTCATCAACAGGCGGCCCAAGAATAATATTTGATATTTTCAAGGGTATTCAACATGTTTCAATAGCAATAATTATTGTGCAACATATGCCAGAGTCAACCACATATCGATTTGCACAACGGTTGTCCCATCTTAGTCTGATGACTGTTATAGTTCCAAAAGGCGGAGAAATTTTAAAACAGAATTCAATCTATGTTGCCCCCGGTGATAATCATCTGACCTTTAAAAACAATGAATCAATTATCCTGGAAAAATCAGAAAAAGTTAATTTTGTCCGTCCATCCATTGATGTAACGATGATGTCACTTTCCAGGGATCCAGGACATTCATATTATGGAATTATTTTATCCGGGATGGGGAAAGATGGTGCGCAAGGGATCTCGCACCTTAAAAAGATTGGAGCTCAGGTTTTTGTTCAGGATCCTGATACATGTACAATTAAAAGTATGCCAGAAGCAACAATGAATCTAACAAAAGTTGATCAGGTTTTATCACCTGAAGAAATAAAAAATTATATATTATCAATAAAATAAAATTAAAACGTTTCTTTCAATTTGAAGATCTTCATCTCCTTTTTCATATTGTTTACTGCTACATTTATCAGATTAATTATTTCATTAATCTGCGAAACGACGGCAAGAGCTTCCTCACTTGTTGCTGATGAATGGGTAGCATCATCTGAAGTTCGTTTTACCAGTGTACTCATTTCATTAACGCTTGCTGTGATCTCTTCAAATGAGGCTGCTTGTTGTTCAGTTGCTTTTGCAATACTTAGCATTTTCTGGTTAATATCATCAACTGCATTGGTAAGCTCAGTAAAAACATTCAAAGTATCAGACAATGCATTATTTCCTGTTATTACGGCTTTTCCAGCTGCTTCAATAGCATGGGCAGCAGCGTCAGATTTCCGTTCAAGCCCCATGATCATGTCGGCAATTGATTCTGCAGATATTCTGGATTCCTGAGCAAGTGCTTTTACTTCAGAAGCGACAACAGCAAATCCTCTGCCAGCTTCCCCTGCTCGTGCTGCTTCAATTGCAGCATTTAATGCCAGAAGATTTGTCTGGTTTGCAAGATCAGTAATTATATTGACAATCTTTCTTATCTGATCCATCTCACTCCTTATCGCTCCTATGATCTGCTCAACTTCAGAGGAGGATTTTGTTATACTATCCATTCCCTGGTCAGCTGCACCTGCATGGTCAGTTCCTTTCTTAGCAAGGGTATTTGCATCCTCACTAAGTTTTGCAACTGCATCGGCATTTGCAGAAATATCGCCAACCATTATTGTCAAATCAGACATTGCATGAAGTACCTGATCAATACCTTCTTCAGCTTTTGAAGCGTTTTGTGAAGAATCTTCAGCATTCTGGGCAATTTCTTTTGCACCTTTGCTCACATCTTCTACTCCGTAATGGGCATTGCTGGAATGTTCTGATAATGATTCAATCTCTCCAATCAGGTTCCCTATCGTTTTGGAAATTTCAACGCCTATCGTATTTAATGAGTCTTTAAAATTGCCAAATTCTCCTTTAACCATAATTGATGAATCAAAGGAAGTTGACAGATTACAATTTGCATATTCTTTAGCAACTCTCATCGCCTCTTCAATAGGCCCGACAACAGCATCCAGCATGTCGTTTATACCCTTTATCATCTTCCCGTTCTCTCCCGGGTATTTGACATGGTCTGCCCTTACATCGAGTTTCCCTTGTATTGCTGCTTCAGTTAGCATCCTGATATCGTCGTTTCTCATGTGTACGACATCAATTAGTGCATTAAGATTATTTTTTATCTCGTTGAAATCCCCATGATATTCTTCAGTGATTCTCGGAGGAATGTCTCCTTTGCTTATCCTGTCTATGTATTCAGCAGATACATTAATCGGTCCGATATAAGCATCCAGAATTTTATTTAAGCCTTCAAGGATATTTCCATGATAACCCGGATATTTTGTAGGATCTGCTCTGACATCAAGAATTCCTTTTTCGGCAGAATGAATAAGAGTACTTATATCTTCTCCACGCATTTTGGAAACAAGAGAAACCTGGTTGAAATTCTGAACAAATTTTTTAAATTCTCCTTTAAACTTTGTCTCATCATTTATCTCCGGGATTTTTCCCTCAGCAAAATCAGCAATTCCAATCGATGCCTGAAGAAAAGAAAGATTAACTGTTTCAATCCCTTTATCCAGGTACTTTAAGATATTTGCAAAACCTCCCCGGTATTTTGCTAAATCAATACGAAGTGTCAGATCACCCTGTTCTAAGGAATCTGAAAAACGCATAATATCACTTTCCAACATCATAAGACTGGAACGGATAGTATCAATGGTATCGGAAATATTAGCATATTTTCCAGGAAGTCTCTCAACTTCAGTTGAAAAATCTCCTTTCTCGATAGAAACAACTGATTCGTAAATGCCGGAAACAGTGTTCTGATAAAAATCTAATAGTTCGTTGAAGAGGGAAGCAATCTTGTTCCCATCATCAGATAGTCCGTCCATATCAATCCTGGTATCTGATAACCCGGATTTATGAAAATCAATAACTTTTTTTATATCAGACTGAAGATTACTAAATTCTGTCATATCCATTTCATCATCAACTCCCAGGCCCGTATATCCTTTTTTTTCAACTACAATGAGATTAATAGAGAGATTATGTCATCTATATATTTAAAAGTAAAAGATGGTTTTTAAAAAAAAGTTAAATAGTTGATTCATCACCAGGCTGCATCACAGGGTTTTCCTCAGCAGAGTTACTGACGATATTTTCTTTTTGTTCATCAAAATTAAGAGTCCAGTCCACTTCTGGCATTTCAAGAAGCATATCCTCAGTCTCTTCTATGAGATTACCACTTAGCTTCTTTCCAGTGAATTGTCCCCATGTTCCATCAGAGTAGGAATAAATCCCTTCAAGTTCTGTAGAATTAAGGAATGTAATAACCATCACTCCAGCTGAATATGGGGGCTGATATGTTGGTTCTTCCCACCAGATACCATCCATGAGTGGCAATGTTTCATTGGAATAACTGAAATTACCCTGAATGTATCCCTGGTATTCACCATTCATGTAAGAGCCACGAATGATGTCATCTCCAGTCAGTTTAAGGTTCATCTCTCCAAGAAGATTTGTATCCCAGACACCGGTTACATCTTCAATCTGCGTTTCATTTGCCCAGAAACTCCAACTGCCATAATTCCAGGATGAAAAGGAATTGTAGTAGTCGCCTCCCCAGCCTCTGCCCCATGGGTAACCTCCTCCATATGAAGTGCTCGATTGCTGACTATAGCTCTGAGAGCTTCCACACTGTGTTCCAAACCATGGATCCCATGCGCATCCTGATGATGACTGATATTGAGAAGAAAAGCTGGATGAGTACCAGGCTGATCCTGTCGCAACCAGAGAGAGAATCATGATACACACAATTACCATGAATACGGCAAACCGCTTCATATGTAAAAATCAGTACTTCTTATAAAAAAGTATTGTGGTTTGCTGATCAATTAAAAAGCATTGGCATAAGCATCTTCAGATTCTGATAATCGTCGCAATGCTTTGAGAACATCTCCCAGATTTTTCCATGCTGATTTATATTTAGGATCCAGAATAACCGCTTTTTCTAATGAATCAATCGCTTCCAGATATTTTCCTGCTAGATATAGGGAATATCCTTTATTATTCAGGATAAATACATTTCCTGGATCTATTGAAATACCTTTGTCGTACATTTTCACAGCTTCTTCAAATTGTCCTGCGCGAGTAAGAATATTGGCTGCTTTATTCCAGGCATCAGTAAGTGAAGGGTTGATTTCTAATGCCTGACGATACAACTCCAGGGCAAGTTCAGGGTTTCCAGTTTTATCATAAGCAAAAGCTAGGTTAACAAGGGAATGTGTATCCTGATCATCAAGAGAGATGGCTTTTTCAAAAAATGAAATCGATTCAGCATATTTTTGCTGATCAACCAAAAGAATATCTCCCGCTGTAGACCAGAGTTCTGGTTTTTCTTTATATATGGGCAGAATAGTATTCAGGGCCTGCATTGCTTTATCATAGAGCTTTAATTCCTTCAGACAGAGGGCCTTATCACGCCAGGCCTGGTAATTAGTCGGAGATAGTCCAATAGCATACTCATAAGCCTCAATAGCTCCTGAATAATCACTGGCACCCATCAGGATTTTTCCTCTGGTTACAAAATCTTCTGCAGTTTTTGGTTCAGGTAGTGGTCCTAATTCTGCCAGTATATCCGAAAAAACTGATTCTCCTGAGTACTTCAATGGAAATTCATCAGCATTGCCCGAATAAATAATGAATGGAAGATCGCAGATACCATCATTATTCTGATCCTGGCAGATCTGTGAATGGCCTTTTCCATTCGGCTGTGACCAGACATTACCTCCTTTAACAAGGCCACCAATAATATTTGCTTCATCGGTCAGGGGATCATTCCACTTATAATTAGGTTTCCCCCCTTCCTGCACCCGGACATTCTGGAAATTTTCAAGATAATTATTCACAATTCGGTTAATCTGATCAGAACTTACGGTATTTGTAATAAGAATACCTTCTGCATAATTTGCAATAATCCTGTTATCAGATATTAAATTATGTCCGGAAGGTTGAATCATGATAC
>JAQVIE010000181.1 GCA_028695895.1 Methanospirillum sp.
CTGTTCTTTGATAAACTGGATAGTTTCAGGAAATTCAAGTCCTGTGTCGATGAAAAACGCCTTTTCTACCCCGGCTTTTCTTGCCAGGTGCAAAACTACTGTACTGTCTTTTCCGCCTGAAAAGGAGACGTTTACTAAAGGCCGGTCTTTCATGTGGCGTTTAATGGTCCGGACAGCATTTCGCTCAAGGTTTTTCAGATGGTATGCATTTTTGGCAATGACTGTCTCCCAGTCAGGATTAGGATAAACCTTTGGTAAAACCGGGAGAAGTTCCTTTATCCTTATATATCCATCCTTAACGGTTGCTGTCCCATACTTTCCATTAGCAGTGACAATGACCTGGCCATCAGGGACCGGCTCTTTTAGTGGAAAGCGTTTTCCCCCGATTCTTCCCTTTTCAGCCTTTAGATCGATATGAGTACCAAGGTCGATGACCCCTTTTGATATATGCTGGACAAGAAATGGCAGGGCCTCAGGTGCAATTTCAAGAGAATAAGTTTTTTTCACCGGATCAAAAGTGAACCAGCCAAATCGCTGACCATTGATGATAATGAGTTCTGCTCTATCGTATCCACCGGTCTTATTTAACAGCATTACTTTCGGAACAGGAATATCGCCGTATTGGGATGTTAATATCTGTATGATACGTTCCCTGTCCAAAGAGAGAGCAGGCCTGATATCATAAGGTTGAAGCAGGGCGATGGTTTTTGCCTCATTGCCGCAGCTGCATGTCTGTCCTATAAGGGGAACATTGCAGTGTTCACACCAGTAAAGTATTTTTTTCACAGCCGGCTCACGCATTTCACTGAATAATAGGGGCTGAAAGGATATAGATACCTGTCAGTGGCACAGCAAATATGTCACGATACTTATTGGTGTAACTCTCGATATTTCAATATCATTCGAACTACACTAAAATAATTTATCATAATATGCCAGATTATTCTGCAGTACTGAAATATTTATGACACTTTTTGGATCAATCTTTTCAGATATCAGGGAAAAAACGCCCCTTGTTCACCATATTACAAACTATGTCACGGTTAATGACTGTGCTAATATCACCCTCTCCATAGGCGCTTCACCAGTGATGGCCCATGCAGAGGAAGAAGTCAGAGAGATGGTTGCCATAGCATCTGCTCTTGTCCTGAATATAGGGACTCCTGATACTTTGCAGGTTGAACGTATGTTTATTGCAGCTAATGCGGCAGAAAAACATGGCATTCCAATAATTCTCGATCCTGTTGGTGCAGGGGCAACCACCTTTAGGACAAAAACTGCCCAAAAAATGATACAGGAGCTGTCCATTTCTGTTCTTAAAGGTAATACCGGGGAGATTGGAACTCTTGCCGGCAAACAGGCTCATGTCCGCGGGGTTGATTCCGGAGGTGTTACCGGGGACAGGGCAGAGATCACCTGCAATCTTGCAGAAAAACTTGGTTGCACAGTTATCATGAGTGGTGGTACTGATATAATCAGCGATGGGTCCAGGACTTTTCTTTGTGAGAACGGACACCCGTACATGGGAAGGATATCAGGAACTGGTTGTATGGCTGCATCGGTTATCGGTTCTTGTGCAGCAGTCAGCCCTGATTATTTTTCCGCGTCTGTTACCGGGACCATAGCTTTTGGTATAGCAGGAGAGAGGGCTGCCATCAATGCTGCTGGTCCAGGCTCCTTTAAATATCACCTCATCGATTGTATGGCCTTGGTAACTCCGGGCGATGTTAAGCAGTATGCCAGGATTTTGTCTGTATAACTTTCTGATGTAATTTCACAAACTTCATAGTTAATGGGGGAGTATCTTCACTCCTTCATGAAGCTACCCGGCATCTCTCTTACCCCGTTAATAATTGCAATTTGTTGTGGATTTTTAACGCCCTTTGATTCATCTGTAGTAAATATTATCCTTCCATATATTGCCAGTGATTTTTCACTCAACGCCGTTGCATTAACATGGATTAATAGTATTTATCTTCTGGCTGCAGCGGCATTTTTGGTTCCTTTTGGAAGAATAGGGGATATTTATGGTAGAAAAAAGATCCTGACCGGAGGAATTGCACTTTTTACACTGGCTTCTATCGGAACGATAATAGCAGGTTCAACTGAGGCATTGATATTTTCCAGGGCAATTCTGGGTATTGGTGCCTCAATGATCTTCGGGACTGCGATGGCAATTCTGACTTCAACTACCCATCCTTCAAAACGGGGTCAGGCTCTTGGAATTTACACAACATCAGTCTACCTGGGTCTTTCTGCAGGGCCTTTTCTGGGAGGGATTCTCACTAAGACGTTTGGATGGAGAAGTGTCTTTTTTGTTAATATTCCTATTGGAATTCTCATCTTATCCTTGATCTTCCTGTTTTTAAAAGGAGAATGGGCTGATGCAGCTGGTGAAGAGTTTGATAAAAAAGGTTCTCTCCTTTATGGATGCAGCCTTACAGCGATTATGATAGGTTTTTCAGAGCTCCCCCAGCTCATCGGATTCATTGCTCTTGGAGTGGGAACCATCGTTTTTATTGTCTTTATCTGGCATGAACTTCGTGAACAGTATCCACTCATAAGCATCTCAATTTTCAAAGAAAACCGGGTGTTTGCCTGTTCAAACTTTGCAGCTCTCATAAATTATGGTTCAACTTTTGCAATAACATTCTTCCTCAGCCTGTATTTGCAATATATAAGAGGCTTTGATTCGCAGGAAGCTGGTTTCATCCTTGTCACACAACCGATTGTCCAGGCAGCCTTTTCATCATATGCAGGCAGCCTTTCAGATACAATTGAACCTGCAAAAATATCTTCCCTGGGCATGGGAATTATCGTTATAGGACTGATTACACTAAGTTTTCTCTCACCTGACACTCCCATTTTTCTGCTCATGCTTATTCTGGCAGTCCTTGGGTTTGGATTTGCCCTTTTTTCATCTCCGAATACCAATGCAGTCATGAGTTCGGTTGAAAAAAGGTATTATGGCATAGCATCAGGAACACTTGGGACCATGCGACTTTTAGGTCAGATGTTCTCCATGGGAATTGCCATGATGATAATCGCGGTGATAATTGGAAAAGTTGAGATAACTCTGGAGGTATCAGACAAGCTAATGAGTGCAATGAGTACAGGGTTTGTTATCTTCTCAGTTATGTGTGCAATTGGAATTCTCTTTTCAATGGTCAGGGGAGATATCCGTCCTGAATAACTTTTTTAGCTGATCATCACTTTTCTTCCCATGGTTCCAGTCCGTTTTTTATTCGGTAATCATTTATGGCCTTGTGGATCCCATCCTCGGCAAGGACAGAGCAGTGAACTTTCGCAGGTGGCAGCCCTTCAAGAGCTTCAACCACAGCCTTGTTTGACATATCCCATGCTTCTTTCAGGGTTTTACCCCTGATTAGTTCGGTTGCCATGCTGCTTGACGCAATTGCAGCACCACATCCAAAGGTCTGGAATTTTACATCAGTGATGACATCATTCGAGACCTTAATAAATATCCGCATTATATCCCCGCAGGAAGGATTTCCTACCTCTCCGATACCATCAGCATCAGGTATCTCCCCCTGGTTTCGGGGGTTCATAAAATGGTCCATTACTTTTTCGCTATACATTTATTGACCTCTTTTCAGGTGATCGGCATACAGGGGTGACATTGTACGCAGCCGCTTAACTGCTTTTTTAATCTCTGCAAGAACATATTCCACATCCTTTTCAGTGTTTTCCTGACCAAGGGTAAGTCTGAGTGATCCATGTGCAATTTCGGCAGGAACCCCGATTGCAAGAAGCACATGAGACGGT
>JAQVIE010000182.1 GCA_028695895.1 Methanospirillum sp.
ACAGTGTGGTCATCGGAATTCACGAACGGTGGCTTATGAAAGTTACTTCTGCCCTGCATGAACAGGGAGAAATGGAAGTAATAGACCTGAAAAAGGCTGCCAGTGAAGATATTCCCCGTGAGCCGCTGGATATTCCACGTGAGGATATAGAGAGCATTATAAAACTCCAGTTCAGGCTTGACAGGGTAATTGAGACCCTTGAGCCATTTGAGGAAAAACCTGAAGGACTCAGGTCAATGCTCTTCCCTGAAGACAACCTTCCTGCACCAGTCAGGTCTGACTTTTCTGACCAGGCCTTAAAAACAGCCGAAACAGAACTTGAATCTGTTGAACAGGTAATTTCCACCTATGAATCCCTGAAAAAAAACCGTGAACTACAACAGGCAATCAGGGAACGGACACGAAATCTTCATCGGCTGGCTGTCCCTGATATTAATCTCTCTTTTCTTGCCCCTGCTCCTTTTACCTTGCTGGTTGCCGGTTGGATTGCAAAAGAGTCTCTTCCTCAGCTTGAGGAATGGTACAGCAGAACCGGGACAGACGAGATATATCTGAGCAGGACAGAGAGTGGAGAGGAGATTATTGTCTTGTGCATCGGCACTCTTGCAATGAAACCTCTACTTGAAGAACTCACTCATCATGCATGGTTTTCACGCATCACTCTTCCTGAAACTTATTCCGGCCAGGCAGATGCCATGATTGTAAAAGAACAGTCGGCACTTGAGGATTATTCAAAGGAAGAGGAGGCAATTACTGCAAATCTTGTTTCAATGGCTAAGCACCATATTGGTTCTCTCAGAGCAGCAAGGGAGGAGCTTGCCATATGGCGGGAAAGGTTTGAAGTATCAAGAAACTTTGGCAGAAGCAGGAATGTGGTTTACCTGCATGGATGGATACGTCAGAAAGATACTGACCGCCTGGATGACTTACTTCAAAAAGTAACAGATGGTGAGTTCTTCCTCTCCTCAGAACCTGCCAGGCCGGAGGATGATGTTCCGGTCAGGTATGATAACCCTAAATGGTTAAAACCATTTGAAATCCTGACCACCACGTTTTCAAGGCCTGGTTACAACGAAATTGACCCGACTCCGTTTTTTGCTCCGGCATATCTTATCTTTTTTGGTATGATGCTGGGCGATGCAGGGTATGGTATAATTATTGCACTTGTCGGATGGCTGCTGTACCAGGGTCCTGGCAGGAATGATGAGTCATTTCGTGACATGAGTTATATTCTCATCTGCTGCGGTATTGTGGATATCATTCTGGGAACATTGCAGGGAGGGTGGTTTGGTGACCTTCTGCCAAGGTTTTTCAATGTAACTCCCCCGTTCATCCTGCTTGAACCGTTAAACCAGCCGATATTGTTATTCCAGATAGCCCTTATCATTGGAACAGTCCATATCAATCTTGGCATCTTCCTGGGATTCTGGCAGAGTATAAGAGACCGGATGTACAGGACCGCCATCACAGAACATGGGATATGGTTTATTCTTCAGCCGGCTGCAGCAGTATTACTTGCAGAATTTTTTGGATGGGTGACTTTTTCTTCAATGGTTACAAACCTTGCCATAGCCTTTGGCATAGCCGGACTTCTGGTACTGTTTGTAAGTCAGGGACCTATGGGATTTTTCAGCCTTACAGGATTTTTAGGTGACTGGCTTTCTTATGTCAGGATCCTGGCTCTTGCCCTTGCAACCGGGGGTGTTGCAATGACAATTAATATTCTGTCAGAGATGATAGCATCTGTTCATCCGTACATGATAATTCCGGCGATACTGTTCTGCATTGCCGGTCAGATCTTTAACCTGGCTATCCAGACCCTTGGAAGTGTGATTCATGCCCTGCGACTACATTACATTGAATTTTTTAGTAAATTCTATTCCGGTGGAGGAAAAGAGTTTATTCCGTTTTATGAGCAACGTATGTATACAAGCGTTAAAAAAGAGGAGATAACATGACAATCGGAACTGGAGCAGTTTTAATGGCAATCGGAGCAGGAATTGCAGTCGGATGTTCTGCAATTGGTTCGGGAATTGGTGTAGGGATTGCCGGCTCAGCGGCTGCAGGAGTAATATCTGAGCGTTCTGATAAATTTGGTATGGCCCTGGTATTCACGGCAATCCCCCAGACCCAGGCGATATACGGTCTTCTTATTGCTATCCTTATCCTTCAGGCCGGAGGTTTCCTTGGTGGGACAGCTGGCGACATACCAACTCCTGCCGGACTTGTTGCAGTTGCAGCAGGACTTGCAGTAGGACTTGCAGGGTTTTCAGCAATCGGACAAGGGATCGCCGCAGCATCAGGAGTATCAAATACTGCTGAAAAACCGGAGATGTTTGGAAAAGGTGTGGTGTTCGCTGCGGTTTGTGAGACACAGGCAATTTATGGTCTTCTTATTGCTGTTCTTATGCTGGCCCTAACCGGCATACTCTCATCAGACTTTTCTGTTGAAATGCCTGTTGCGATTGGACTTATTGGGGCAGGACTTGCAGTAGGGCTTGCAGGATTTTCGGCAATTGGCCAGGGGATCACATGTTCAAGCGGTATTGCAGCAACCGCACGAAACCCCTCGGCAATCGGAAGAAGTCTTGTATTTGCTGCGATGTCAGAGACATTTGCAATCTTTGGCCTTCTTATCGCCATTCTGATCCTCTTCGGACTTGGACTCTTCAGCGGGTAAATGGTCTTGCATATGTCTGTTGAAACAATCATCAGCCGGATACGCGAAGAAGCTGAAAAAGAGATCCAGGCTATCAGGGCTGAAGAAGCCAGGGAGTTGGGGATTATAAGGGCAAGATCTGAGCAAAATGCAGAGAATGCGTATAATCACCGGATGGCAGAGGGTCAGCGGGAGATAAGGCAACTTGTTGCAAGCCGGGAATCAAGAACCAGGATTGATGCAAAACGCAAAGTCAGAGAGACCAGGGAAGAGATGCTTAACCAGTGCTTTGATGAAGTATCCGCATACCTGAAGACAATTCGTACCAGGGATGAATACCCTGCATTTATAAATACCATGCTTGAAGATTCGGCCAGAAACCTTGGTCAGTCTGATATATCTGTTACTGTTCATCCGGATGACAGAACCCTTGCTAAAGAATGTATCTCCAGAATAAATAAGGAGGGATTCTCCCTCTTTCTCTCTGATGAGCAGATTAAGACCAATGGAGGAGTTATCTGCATGCGTGTCTCTGACCGTGTTGTGATTGATAATACTGTTGAAGTTAGGTTTGTTCGTCTGGAACGAGAGATGATTGTTACAGCATCCGACATCCTTTTTCATGGTGAACCCTGATGGACATCCCTGATCTGAACATACTTTTTGATGCCGGCTCGCCTTACTTTACCCATCTGTCAGCCGCAATAATAATAGTCACCTTGTTTCTTCTTTTTCTCGCCCTTCTCAGCATAGCAGGTTATTTTCCGGTTCTTCTCTCGATTACATCATATACTCCGGTTGTTGCAAGGTTAAAAGCAAAAGGGGTTCCATATATTGAACAAGAACGGGTGCAGGATCTGATACAAAGCAGTTCTGTTCAGGACTGCCTTGGAAAGCTGAAAGCAACAGGGTACCTGACCAGGGGATCAGCGGATATCACATCTGAACAGGCTGAAGAGGAACTGCTTCTGACCTGGTTCGAGGAGGTGGCCCTTCTCCGGTCACAGGCTCCAAGTGAATCATGGCTCTTTTTTGATGCTGTCCTTTTTTTTCAGGAGATCTCAAAGGTTAAACGAATCATCAGGCTTATCCACATGAATCAGGCTGATGTAATTGCAGACCGT
>JAQVIE010000183.1 GCA_028695895.1 Methanospirillum sp.
CTGCCACCGGCAACACATGATATAATTGAGACTATCAGGAGGGCTGATGCAGTCATCATAGGCCCCAGTAACCCTGTAACAAGTATACTTCCTATCCTTTCATGCACCGGAGTCAGGGAAGAACTTGCCAGGAAAAAGGTAGTAGCAATAAGTCCGTTTATCGGAGACAGCCCGGTTTCCGGGCCAGCTGCCCAGCTTATGAAGACGATAGGATTCAAACCGGATTCCACCGGAGTCAGGGCAATTTACTCCGATCTCGTTGATCTGTTTATTCAGGATACCAGGGATACAAACCTGGTTTCGGGTTCTGTCCGTCTTGACACCCTCATGAAAACTCCGGACATTGCAGAGGATCTCATGAGAGAGATCCTCTCACAGGTATTATGACAATGATATCCCAAAGAGTGACATGAAAAAGGCCAGTATGAATGTGATAATACCGGTGATTACCTCCTCGCTGAAGAGGCTGGCAAAGTCAAATGATCCAAAGCCGTCTCCTGAGAAGAGAGAACCAGGACCTTCACCAAAGAGTTTGTCTGAGCTTTCATCTGTCTGTTCAGCCCCTGCCATTGATATTCCCAGAAGAATAAAGCAGATAAGAACCGTTACAATACTGCGGAATAACTTCATACAGGTATGTAATGATGCAGGTGTTATTGAAATTATTCCACAATCCCTGCACGACTGAGGAGGTCACCGGCACTCTTCATTGTTCCGGCGATAATTTCCTCTTCATCCGGGATGTACCGGTTATACATCAGGATCTTCCCCTGGCAGATAACCGTGTCAACAGCACTGCCATTGGCTGAGTATACAATATTTGACACAGGGTTATGCAGTGGGATCATGGACGGGTGTGAAAGGGAGATGAGTACAATATCTGCGGGCATTCCTTCCTTTATCTCCCCCCCGTGATATCCAAGAGCAGCCGAGCCCCGGGATGTCCCCATGGAGAGGGCTTCTGCTGCAGGAAGGAGGGTATCTGAATTCCAGAAGAACTTCTGACAGAGAGCTGCGATTTTCATCTCCTCAAGCATGTCCAGGTTATTATTTGATGAGCACCCGTCAGTCCCGATACAGACATTTACACCCTTCTCCCTGAGCCAGTGATAGGGCATTGCCCTCCCGGTTGCAAGCTTCATATTACTGACAGGGTTATGGGCTACACAAACCCCACGTTCTCCCAGGAGATGACAGTCCTCTTCTGACAGCCAGCATCCGTGAGCGGCCACGGTTCGTTCATTCAGACACCCTGCCTTGTCAAGAAGGGCAGCAGGAGTCATACCAAAGGACTTCTGACAATCATCAACCTCCTGTTTTGTCTCGGCAAGATGGGTGTGGATTAGTATCTTCTCATTTTTGCTGTACTCAGCACACATCTCAAGATGCTGCGGGGGTACAGTATAAGGTGCATGGGGAGCGATAGCAGAACTGATCCGGGAGGTATTCAGCGACCTGACATGATGAACAAGGTCTTCTGTGGCTTTTAGTTCAGCTTCCATCTTTCCTTCATCTCCAAAGGTGATGATCCCATGACTGAGTACAGCGCGTATACCTGATTCATTCACTGCCAAGGCTGCATCCTTCATGAAGAAATACATGTCATTAAAAGCGATTGTTCCTGACCGGATCATCTCAAGACAGGCAAGTTTTGTCCCCCAGTATACATGTTCACCGGTGAGGTGGGCTTCAAGCGGCCAGATCTTTTCTGAGAGCCACTGCTGCAGATGCATATCATCGGCATACCCGCGAAGAAGCGTCATAGCTGCATGGGTATGAGTATTGACAAGACCTGGCATCGCAAGAAATCCTGATCCGTCAAGTATGATATCTGCTTCATTCCGATGGATACAGGCAATATCCGGACCGGTTGCACGGATTGTACCGGTCTCGTCATACCAGATATCTGTCCGTTTTTTATCAGGGAGAAGAACACCGGTGATCAGCGTGGAGCGACATTTTAAAAATAAATCATCATTTTTACCGGGTGAGATATCCTTTGAATCTGCCATAAGTTACAGGTACTGTCTCTGGTATCATCAATAAAACCAGATGTTCAGGTAAGGCCACAAAGAGTTTTGAGAGTTCCCGCTCATTGGTTAAGGGTATATTATGCGTGTTTCGATCAATACCATTACTCCGGATACAGCCACAGCCGAGGTTATCGGGTGGGCCCATGAGATCCGTGACCTTGGAGGTCTTGCTTTTCTCTTAATACGTGACAGAACAGGAATACTTCAGGTTACTGTACCGAAAAAGAAAGTTGCACCAGAGATTGCTGAAATGATTCGTGCAATATCGCGTGAATCTGTTGTCAGAGTTAAGGGAACTGTAAAACCGGAAGGAAAAGCTCCAGGCGGCAGAGAACTTATTCCTGATTCAATCGAGATTGTAAGCCTTTCTGCAAGTCCTCTTCCCTTGGATGTTGCGGAAAAAGTGCCTGCAGAACTGGATACCAGGCTTGATAACCGGTTCCTGGATGCACGCAGGCCAAGGGTCGGTGCAATATTTAAGATAAGAAACGCTGTTCAGCATGCGACCAGGAACTTTTTCTATGATAACGGGTTTATCGAGATTAATACCTCAAAGATTGTGGCCGCAGCAACTGAAGGTGGAACCGATCTCTTCCCGATTGCATACTTTGAAAAGGAGGCATTCCTGAACCAGAGTCCGCAGCTTTATAAGCAGATGATGATGGCTGCAGGATTTGAGAAAGTCTATGAGATCGGTCCGATCTTCCGTGCTGAAGAACATAATACGACTAAACACCTGAACGAGGCTACATCCATCGATATTGAAGTCTCGTTCACTGATCATCTCGGAGTTATGCAGACCCTGGAAGACCTTGTCAGGAATATCTACCAGTTTGTTGACAAGACCTGCAGTGATGCAATCGCCGACATGGATCTTGATTCCTTTGCTGTTCCTGAAAAAGGGTTTTTACGCCTTCCTTACAGTGAAGCCATCGAGATTGCAGCTGCCAGGTGCGAAGAAGAGATAGTATATGGAGATGATATCGGATCCGCTGCAGAACGGGCAATTGGCGAAGAAATAGGTCAAATGTACTTTATTGTTGACTGGCCGTCCTCGATAAGGCCATATTATGCCATGCCATATGAGAACGATCCAGAGATCTGTAAGTCATTTGACATGATGCACCCAAGGATGGAACTTTCATCCGGTGCCCAGCGGGTTCACCAGTATGATCTCCTGGCTGAGCAGATATCTAAGAAAGGATTAAATCCTGAGAACTTTGAGTTCTATCTAAACCCCTTCAGGTTTGGCATGCCACCTCATGCAGGGTGGGGACTTGGTGCAGAGCGTCTTGTAACGACCATGCTTGGTCTTTCAAATGTCCGTGAGGCAGTCCTCTTCCCTCGTGACAGACACCGGGTTGTTCCCTGATCATGAAACCATTCATCCCAGATATCATCCTTCCGACAACGGTTGTAGGCAGTTATCCATCGCAGCCAAAGCGAACGCTGAAAAGTCTGTTTGATCCCATGCATTCAGCGGTGGCAGAGGCAGTATTCCTTCAGAAAAAAGCAGGGATTACCGTCATATCAGACGGGCAGGTTCGGGGTGATATGATAGGTGTGTTTGCTTCAAGACTGCCGGGCATCAGGGGAAGTGATGTTATCGGCAGGGTGATGCCTTCTGACCTGGCAATAACCATAAAGGACACGGCTTATGCAGCCAGACAACACCCATATGTTAAAGCCATCATCACCGGGCCATCCACGCTTGCATACGGGCTTCGTCTTAAAACGCCCCAGT
>JAQVIE010000184.1 GCA_028695895.1 Methanospirillum sp.
CGCCCGGCTTCCTCCAGTAATTCCAGTGTAAGGTTATCTTTGAGTTTTATCCCTCTGATATGCTCCATCACGATGGTGTCAGATTTTATCTCACTGATGACAGGGGTTCTGACTCCGGTTTTGCGTTCCTCGGCAATTAATCGTGCCTCAGCCCTTGTTCGCTCGGTGATCAGCTTTTTATCAAGTTCCGGGTGCCTGTATCGTTTGGAAACACGAATCTTGGAAGCATTATCGCCACTGAATCGAATCATTGCTTCGGCACCACGCGCACTATTGACATCCGGATGTCGATCCGGTGAAGCTGGTTCCTTTCTCCAGGTGACCTCGACCTGGTCAGCCCGGAATGATGGATTTACTTTTGACTCCAGGACAGGCAGGGTGGAACCTGACTCAAGCATTATCTTTCCTGTATATGCGATCATGGCACCATTATCACCAAGGTACTGAGGATCCGGGACAGAGAACGAAACATCCCGGTCCTGGCACATGCATGACAACATTTCCTGCAGGCGTCTGTTCATGCCGACACCTCCGACCAGGATAAGTTCATCTTTTCCGGTCTGTGATAATGCGCGTTCTGTTACCTCAGTGCACATGGCAAAGGCAGTCTCCTGAAAACTGTAACAGGCATCTTCAAGCGGGACAGAAGCATTCTTTGCAGCGCTTACAAGGCCGGAAAAAGCGAGATCCATACCCTTTACAGTATATGGCAAGGGTATGTATGTTCCATCTTTTGCAATCCGTTCAACTTCCGGTCCGCCAGGGTGAGAAAGACCCTGACTTCGTGCAAATTTATCTATGGCATTTCCAATCCCGATATCCAGAGTCTCTCCAAATATCCTGTACCTTCCCTGGAGAAATCCAAGAACCTGGGTATTTGCCCCGCTTGCATAAAGCACGACAGGGTCATCAAATCCTGAGGCAAACCGCCCTATTTCAACATGAGCCACACAATGGTTGACTCCAATGAGAGGAACACCAAATGATAATGCAAGTGCCCTTGCAGCCGTTCCAGCAATCCGAAGACATGGTCCAAGACCTGGCCCCTGAGAAAATGCCACGGCAACAGGGGCAGGATTTCCTTTCAGCACCTCTTCAATAACATCAGAAATTACAGAGGCATGATGCTGGGCTGCTTCACGCGGATGAATCCCCCCCTGCACCGGCCTGTATGGATTTGAAACCAGTTTTATCAGGTCATCATCAAAAAGAGCAGCACTGAGATTCCAGGCGGTTCCCTCGATCCCCAGTACCGGTCCTGTTTTCATCAGGGTTACTTCTTGTACTCAGTGTATCCACATTTTCCACAGGAGACACGGTTTTTGTGTTCACCCATGAAAACGCCCGGACCACAACGGGGACAATACCTGCGCTGAGGGACTGCACTTTTTCCTTCAACTTTGAAATAGGCTGACCGCTTTACTGCGGTTTTTTCAGTTTTTTTAGCTTTTGCTGCCATATTTCACATCCCCTTAAGATGCCTCCGCAGCATCACCTGACGGTGCATCCTGGGCATCTGCATTGCTTGCTTCTTCTTCCTTTTCTTCTTCTTCAGTCATCCCGCGTTTCTGAAGGTGTTCAGGTTCAATCTTTTTCAGGTATTCGGCAGAGTCATACACTCTTGCATCACCTGAAATCTCAGTCAATCCAAACCGGCCATTAAGTGATCCAATCACGAGTTGATCTTTTGGTGCGTTAAGCATCGCTGCAAGTTTTGCATGAACAACCTTGCGTGACGGAGTAGCTCCGGTAAATGTTATGTTAAACTCGATCTCTCTTCGGTTTAACAGAGCATTTTCTGTTTGTGAAATAATCATAATCTCCATAGAGATCCTTACAAGATTGCCTGTCAGAATTTAAATACCTCGCGCGCAATTGAGGTATCGACTTCTTCAAAACAAGTGAAAAGATCCTCTGCCCGTTTCTTTGTTGCAGGAGTTATTGTAAGCATAACAACTCCTTTTCCAGGCTGACCATAAAGGATGACTGTTCCCAGTGGCGCGTACATTGCCAGTGGAACAACAGCCAGATCTTCCTCTCCTTCCACCTGTATTATTGTTCCCGGGCAGTTGGCAGCCACCTGTGTAGCCTTTATTAGTTCTTTTGTAAGCCCGCCTGCAGGATTTTTCACCTGTATCTGATGGTACTCAGGTATAGTCACCCCAGGGTATGGCTGCCGCATGGTATGCCCGTCCACAACAGCAACCTCCGGTGGTCTGCCAGCCCTCAGCAGATTTGCAGTAACAACATCACCAACACTAAAAACACACTTGCCAGGTAAAAGTATGAGAACTTCTTCAAAAGAGAGAAAAAGGGTTCCGAAAGGTTCTTTGAACAGATGGCGATGCCAGGCAGGAAGGATACGCATCAACGGACCTTAAGGGCATATCTTCCGGGGAGGGTGATATTCATCCGGTGGGCAACTTCGCTATGTTCAGGATCGATTATTACAAGGTAACCGGTCCAGTCTGAGGTAAGGTTGGAAGTACCGCAGATGGAACAAGACGCCCCTTCAACGACCCGGTGGCAGTCACGGCACACCATTTGTTGTCTCTTTTTTCCAGCTGCCATTATATCAGGTCGCACTTTTTTCTTTCTGTTCGTTTTTCATATCTTCTTCAAGCCAGACCAGGTTTCCAAGGCCTGCCTGTCGCATGGTAAGACCAATCTTGCTTTCACGCGGTTCCCGTTCATTAAGGCTCAGTGTAACAACCCGTGCACGGACTGTTGATCCAACGTTCAGATGGCGACCTGAACCCTGACATATAAGCTGAGAATTCTTCTCATCATAACTGATGTACTCATCAGATATCTGACTCACGTGAAGCATTGCGTCAATTGGTCCAAGGCTGATAAATGCTCCAAAACTGGTGGTTTCCACTACAATCCCTTCAATAATCTCCTGGAGTGAAAGGCGGAGAACCAGGCCTTCAAAGTCAACATCATAATAAACTGCACCATCTCCAGGAACCATCTCTCCTTCTCCAATTCGAAGAACTTTTGTTACGGCGATGAAAATCCCGATCTCCTTGTCAATACTTCCTTCCAGCTGCTCCTGCAGTACATCCAGAATGACTGTTGTGAGATCCTCCCCAAGCCGGTGAGGCGGAACACGCACTTTATCAACCAGTTCCAACCGGTAATACATACTATTATCTCCGAATAAATTCTAATTTTTGTTTTCCTGCAAGACTGACAACAGGAAGACCAGCATTAAGAACCTGGTCACGAAGTCTCCTGTCATTGGTTACAACACCGCAGTTCAAATCCTTCGCGCTCATCAGGATCTGATCATCTGGAGCGTTTTTTCCCGAAGATTTAATAATTTCACACTTTTGTGCAAATTGCAAGCCAAGGCGGGCTGATGCTGCATGATTTCCTTTTCCTTTTGCAAGTCCTTCAAGTTCCTTTATGACAATTTCAGGCACAACCATCCTGACAGAGCCGAGCATCCATTTCAGTTCATCAAGGAGGTCAATTTTAAATTGTGATGCCATAAGAAAGGCATTGGTATCTATGAGTATTGTCACTCGATCAATGCCCCCATTCCTATCAGTCTCCATCTTCCACCAACCTGCCTGCTGATAGCAATGGGTGACCCGATACTGGCACAGACTGGTCTTTTTAGGATAACTTCAGCAGCATCTTTTCTGGTATTGCTTACAAGACCCACTGTAACAGCCGTTCCAACAGAAAGCATAAGTGGTTCGCGTTGTTTGAGCGGTTCAATGGAGACTTCACTGTTTGAACCCACAACCCTCTCCATAAGTTTTACT
>JAQVIE010000185.1 GCA_028695895.1 Methanospirillum sp.
CAAGCAGGTGTATGTTATAAACAGTAACATTATTTACGGTCCCAGAAGTCCGGCAGGTCTTGTTTATCTTGCAAAGATACTCCACCCGGAAGAATTCAGGGATCTAAACCCTGCAGATGTGCTAAAAGAGTATGCAGAAAATTTTGTACCAGGAGTGGAGACGGGAGAATATTACTCTCCTGATTTGTAGTTCCCTGTCCCTTATATCCCGGTTTGATTACTTTTTTATCTTAAAAGGGAAAAGAAATCAAAAAATTGATGATATGCAGATGTTTAATCAAGAGCTTATTCTAAACCGAATAACCTCTGCATATTATCATGACCGTACACCAGTCATAATTCCATAATTTATCAAAGCCGTTCTGATCTCTTTTAATTCGATACGCATTTCAGAGATCTCTTTATTTAAATGATTATCCAGATCAGTTCTCATTCCCTTAACCTCAGTCAGTGTCTCTTCCTGTAAATTCATTGTCTCTTTCTGAAGTTTGAGCGTTTCTTTTTGTAAAGTTATCGTTTCTTTCTGAAGTTTGAGTGTTTCTTTCTGAAGTTCGAGCGTTTCTTCCTGCAAAGAAATGGATTTATCATGTTTTTCAAGGGCAATATCCTGTTTCTTCTCCATTCGTGAAAAAATTGCTATTGCAGTATCAAATCTCTCTGCAAGTTCTTCATCCGGAGAACCTCTGTTCACCTTAAAATATGAAAAATTCCCAGAGTATTCTTCTTCCACTGTAGAGATCTCTTCAACTTCCACCGGATATTCCACGATCCTGATAGCCTTGATAAATGCTTCAAGATCATTTACACGCCCTTCGGCTATGATATGTACATCATATCCTTCAAGGTTCGCGATACAACCGGTAATATTTAGTTTCCTTGCAATATTCTGAACAATATGGCGATATCCAACCCTCTGGACAGTGCCTGAAACCTGTATTGAATACCTGGATAATTTATAAGATTCCATACTAATATTGGGTTTTTATAACTCAAAGATTTTCTCTATCTGGTACCGGCAGGATTCAACTGCTATTGGATATCTGTCAACGCTGTACAAATAATATGCAGTCACAGTGAAATACCTTTGTATAAGAATGGAACTATTTTGCAATAGGATATAGGTGTTCCAAAAGGAAAAATTCCGACGGTACGAAATTTTTTCTCGTTTTTTAGGCAAAATCATCAATGATTCAATCCTGTCATACACGAACTCATCAACATGGATGAATTTTCGGTCTTTCTACCCAAATTTATAGTTATTCATGAGTTTTTTCCAGCTTCAGCAGGTACTCTTTGATATTAAGGCCGCCGCGGTACCCGGTCAATTTTCCATCTTTTCCGATAACCCTGTGGCAGGGAATAATGACAGGTATTGGATTTTTGTTGTTGGCAAGTCCGACTGCCCTTGAAGCATTTTTATTTCCGATTATTTGTGCTATCTCCTGGTAATTTTTTGTCTGTCCATATGGAATTTTTTGAAGTGTTTTCCAGACGTTCAGCATAAACTCAGTGCCAGATGGTTCAAGGGGAAGTTCAAAATGTTTTCGCTTTCCAGAGAAATAATCTTCTAATTGTCTGCCTGCATCTTTTAAAAGTTCTGTTTCCTTTACCACAGCATCATCAGGTATTATTGCATCATGAAAATACAGGTTTGTAATGGCATTTCCGTTTTCTGCAATTCCTATTTTACCGATGGGTGTCTGATAGAAAAATACATTTTTCATTATTATCATTTTGAACTCTGATTAGCCGGTTATTTATTTTTATTTACATTCTATCTCTCATGCAGGTGTAATAAATCACCCTTACTACCCATAATATTATCCAATATTTTTCAGGTGTCAGAACTCTATTCCTCTCCTCGCTTTTACCCCGGCATCAAAATAATGTTTCACTTTTTTCATCTCGGTGACCAGGTCTGCTGCTTCAATCAATTCACGTGGCGCTTTTCTTCCGGTGAGAACCACCTCTACCCATGGTTTCCTGGTTCTGAGCATGGAAATTATCTCTTCGACGGTTATCAACTGGTAAAAAACACTCAGGATTATCTCATCAAGAACAACAAGATCAAAAAACCCTGATGAAAGAACATTTTTGCAGTGTTCAAATCCTTGTCTGGCATGTTTTCGATCTTCTTCGGAAGGATCGCTGACAATGAATTTCCCGGTCCCGTACTGTTCCATCACGAAATTCTCAAAAATGGAACATAAGCCCATTTCAGCAGTCTCTGACCCTTTACAAAACTGGGCAAAATATACCGAACCTCCTGAAAGAAGAGTCCGAAGGGAAAGACCAAGAGCTGCTGTTGTTTTACCCTTTCCATTCCCACAATAAATCTGAATATATCCTTTCCTATCTTTGTTCATAAAAGTAAACCATATATTACATGTATCTGCTAATCAAAAAATCTGATATCTGCAGTCAAAAAAAAATGGGGAGAAAATCAGGCAGGTGAAAGTTGGATCTCTTTTTCCTGTCCGATTACCCAGATAACAAATTCATCTGGTGAAGAAAATGACTCAGCAGGATAATCACTCTCAAGACCGGTATCTGTTCCAAGCCTGACTACTATCGAATCTTCGGATGGAAGGTATCTATACAAAACTTCAAATTCATTCTCTTTGCCATTTAGCTTTGAAATACTCATCTGATTAAAACCCACAGCAAGTTTCCATTCATCTTCCATGATGTCAACATAGACCCTGCCAACAAGAGATTTGTTATTTCTCCGAATCATTACCTTGTTTTCAAACTCCTCGGTAACCTTGGCTGTCTTGGGCTTAGGTTCATAGCCAATAAATTTTGACATAGATCAAGATTTATTGTTTAAATGGAAATACTTTGTGTTATTACCTGCATAAAAATTTTAGTATACACAATTGGATAAATTCCGGGATGATGTTAAAAAGTTCATTTTAGTTTTATTTTCAATTTTATTCTATATCCTTGAATACCAGCTGGCAGATCTTTCGCTCCGGCAAATAATTAATTTGAATTAAGGTAACTATTTTTGTGTTAAAGTAAAAAATGTTATTATGCATTCTTTCAGGAATACATTCCGATCATTCCATCAAAAATCTCCATTGTATCACCGGTTATCAAATAAATGGTGCAAAAATGATTAATCTTCTTTATCTTAGTTGCGGCAGTGGTGACAATTCTCTACTGTTTGAAGCAGCAAAAATACTACGTGAAGAGAGTTGCAGTATTAATGTTATTCAGTATTCTTCTGAAGAATTGGATAAAAATGAAGAGATTTTTTCTCATGTTCTTAAGCAGGTTCCTTCTACAGATTTCATCATAATAGACCTCCACGGTTCAGTTCCATACTTCAAAAAATTCACCAGGCTTCGGGAAACAATTAAAACAGGAAAAACTCCCGTGTTTCTGTTCAGTACAATTGACGAAGAGATGGCAGAATATCGATCATGGTTTCCTTTCTCAAATGACGATTATCATCTGGTCTTTTCATATCTCCATCTTGGTGGATTAGAGAACATGCGTTCCCTGCTTCTCTGGGTATATGTGCAAACAGGAGAAGGATATCAAAATGTTCCAAAACCAGTGCGCCCTCCAACCCATGGAATATACCATCCAGGGTGGCATCCGGGTATTCAGATCTCAGAATACCGAATGTTTCTTCCCAAAACAACCATGAAAGCTGGAATTCTCTTTTAGCAAAACCAGTATCTTTCAAAATCCCTTGAAGCAGTAGACATGGTCATCGCTTCACTTGAACATGAAGGTCTTGACACGATACCTGTTTATTGTTCA
>JAQVIE010000186.1 GCA_028695895.1 Methanospirillum sp.
AGGTTACAAGGTGATGTGCCTGATGATGAGCTTCATAAGGTTATTGAGCATTTCACTGGCAGGATTTACCAGCGGCCTCCAAAACGGAGTGCAGTAAAGCGTGTTCTTAGGATTCGGGAGATCCATGAGCTTGAGATGCTGAACAGGGACGGAAGACTTGTTTTGTTCAGGGTCAGGTGTGATTCGGGGACTTATATCAGGTCACTTTGTCATCATATCGGCATGGCCTGTGGAGTGGGAGGGGCGATGGTTGAGCTTCGCCGGACCCGCTCAGGTCCTTTTCATGAGAGGGATTGTGTTACTCTTCATTCTCTTCGTGATGCTGTAGAACATGCCCGTGACGGTGACGAAGGGTTATTAAGAACGATTGTAAGATCACCTCTTGAGGCAATGGATGGATTTCCCCGGATATATATGAAGGAATCAGCCGCTGATGCTGTCTGTCATGGTGCAAGGCTTTCTTCAAGGGGTGTTGTCAGCCATGATAAGTTCCAGATGGAGGATCTTGTTGTCATGTTGACAGGGGATGATTTCATCGGAGTTGGTGAAGCCCTGGTTTCAGGTTCACGGATTGTTCCCGGTGAAAAGGGTCTGGTTGTCGCACCCCGCCTTATTATGCAGGATACCGGAGTATATCCGGCAGTGTGGAAAACACATCAGGCCAAAAGAGAAAAGCCTTAAAACAACTGGCTGCCAATATATGTAGGCATCTTTCATTTGCTGAGGTAGTCTAGTCCGGGAAGGCGCAAGATTGGAAATCTTGTGGGAGTAATCCCTCGGGAGTTCAAATCTCCCCCTTAGCGTCCATAATGTTTTTCAAAGCCTTAGTTATTTTTTCTTAATGTTCACACAGCGCCACGCTGTTAACTCGAAGAAATAGGTATAGTTTCGTATGGACTCAAGCGCGAGTGGGCCATGTAGGGGCATTCTCGTGAATGGGTTTCACATGCTCATGAGTGCCAGGTATTCAGATTCTTTCTGAGGTAGCAGGTATCAGTACCTGTGTGGGTGAACCGAAACCTCCTTTCCAATCTTTATGCTGGTGGTTTTGCCTGATGACTTGTCCGCTTGATCATCCGCTCTATTACTTCTTCTCTGGTTTCGTCTGGGTGCTCCTGCTTGAACCACTGGAAGAAGAAGATGGTAAAAAAGAGGGTTAAGCGGATATCACCAAAGGCCAAAGTGTTGACCGATAAGGATAATATCTGCTATTAACAGACTCTTTTCTACCAGTCCCGATCGGGTACAAACCCATACGAGAAAGGTATTTACGATTTGATATCGTATTACCATTGTTAATTCCTGGTCCGGGGTTAGTTGTTTGGACGCATCTTCCCCGGACTATTCCTATCGTTTCTTCTGCCTGTCTGATATTAGTTATTCTAACAGTAAACACCGCGTTTACGGTTACTTTAAATAATAGTATACAATTTGGTTACTGTCCGGTAATGACAAAACGGCATTACTGAGCATAGAAGCGAGAAGGGAAATTATCCCCCCCCCGAGGAACACGAAACAGAAGTTGGTCGCCCGAGCTCACGCTGCACCCGCGATCATTGCCCTGGTTGCGGCAGGTTCAAACTAACAACCTGCTCATAATTTTGTTCTCCTGGTAACCCGGGACCTTGTTAATGGTTATGCGATACAATGCCAGGGCTGATTCATGTGGATTCAAACATATAGCAACATACAGTTTATATTCTGCCTGAACTCCCGGGTTCGGCTAAATTCCGGATAGACTGATACAAGCAGGATAGATAATTTAAGCGGGTGACAAGGAAGGGATTACTTAAATTTACATAGTCTGCAATTTTGCCAGGGTAATAAAAATAAAAAAAAGAATCAGGTGATTGACAGGCCTGACTGGTAATCAAAAGCTTTTGAAAACTGGATTATCCCTCCACTTACCTTTGCCTTGTCTTTCATCGTGTTAGTTACCGATGTCCTGTTCCACGATGCCCCTGTGCCACGAGCTTCCATGATGTCTGCTGAGAACTCTGTTGTCACTGTTCCGACAGCATAACCAAGACCTGATGCCGGGTTTGGTGTCAGGGTTACCTGGTATGAAAGGGCAGACGGAACCGACCCGTCAGCAGCTACCACCCTGGCTTTTGCTGATGTTGAGTACTGTGCACTGTTCACGTTGATGAGCGAGCTTCGTGCCCTGACTGTATTACAGAAAGCAGGAGCTGTAGCAGAAGAACCGGATGCAAATACACACCGGCCGATATTATCAGAGTCGGTATAATTTCCTCCAGTGCTCATGACCAGCGACTCATCTGCTACAAGATGACTGCCCTCAATACTCTCATATGTGACCACCTTGTCTGTTTTAAAGTTGTACAATCCCTTTGTCTGGTTCCTGGTATCCAAATCAACTGAACTGCTTAGCAACAGGTGACCCCCGTTGGTCATCAGCGAATCCCTGTAGAGCAGCGAGGCCATGGTCTCATTGGGTCCGAATATCCGATCTCCAAGTATTCCTGATGAAATTGTCCAGTCAAAAGTTGTATCAGTACTTACGAACCCGATAGAGTCTATCAGGGTTGTTATCGAAATCTGCTGATTCTCAGGCACTGCACCCGGAAGGAAATCAGCCCCGATTGGAATGGCTGCTAAAAATAGTGCCATAATGGCAACTACAGCTATACGTATCCAAAACATTACCCCACCCACCAATACAGAAAATATGGTTGTCTGGAGAGTATAAGTAATTAATGATGCGATAAAAACATGGAAAGATTTAAAGCTTAATTTTAATTTCCGACCTGAATCAGGTGACTATGGAAAAGCAGTAAATATAAAATTCCTGAAAAAAGAGACCTGAATGATTTTCAGGTAAAAATTACTAAATCAGGGTTTAGAAGGTAAATCCTGATTCGTAGTTGAAGGTCTTCTGGAAGTTCTTAATGCCACCGGTTACAGAGGCTGAATCCTTCCAGTTGTTGGTTGCGGATGAGATCTGGTTCTTTGCACGTGCTTCCATGATAGAGCCGCCAAAGAAGGTCTTAACTGTTCCGTCTGCAAATCCGCTGCCTGAGTTGCTGTCTGGAGTGACTGCAATCTGGTAGTTCAGCATGGCTGGGATGTCACCGGTTGCTGCAACAGAGCGTGCTGCTCCCTTGGTGGAGACCTGTGCACTGTTGATGTTGACAAGTTCGCTCTTTGCCTTGACTACATTACAGAATGCCGGGAAAAACTCAGTCTTGGCTGATGCAAAGACACAACGGATTGAGTCTGCAGCTGATTCCCAGTTACCTGCAACGTCAAGAATCCATTCCTCTGCTCCGACAAGGTGTGCACCTTCAGTGCTTGCATAGGTGAAGACTTTCTCAACTTCAAGGTTGGAGAGACCCTTACCCTTGTTGCGTGAGTCAAAGTCAATGTTCTCATTGAGTGCAAGCTTACCGCCGTTGGTACGGAGTGAGTCAGTCCAGGTAAGGATCATGATCTCTTCGGTCGGGTTGAGCTTGGAGTCGTGGATGTAACCAACATCAGTGTATGCAGTTAGAGCATAATCTTCTAATGCTTCAGCAATGTCATTGAATGTTAATCCAGGGAACTGTTTTGCATCAATCAGGGTGTCTAAGAGATAGTCAGGAACATCAAGGACAGAGATATTATTCTCTGCAGTTAAAACAATCTTGACTTCGGTGAATTTTGCAAGTGCCTTTTTTAAAGCATCTACATCAGCAGAATCGACAAATTCGACGAGTGCTATTAAATCTTCACCAGTTTCATTTACATACTTGCTGCGGGCAGATCGG
>JAQVIE010000187.1 GCA_028695895.1 Methanospirillum sp.
AGATGGCTCCCGTCTCCTTCTCTTCTCTTTTATTTTAAACAGATCTATGCCGAGATCTTTTGGATACGGGCGGCCTGGCATCAGGGCCATCATTCTGGTTGCAATGCTCATTTCCAAGATGCATCCTGTTGTTTTATCGCTGTTTTCACTACAGAAGATGACTGATGATCCTGTTTCGTACGCCATACCTGCAAGGAGGGCACACATACCGGTTGAATCTGCATCAAAGAGCTCAATGACATTTCCTGCGCCAAAAAAAAGTGGATAACTTGGGTCTGAAAACCCGGACAGTGACTTTACAAGTCCAAGACCGCAGGGCTGCAAAACAGGATCTGCGATGATATTACAGATCCCGTATTCTTCTGCCATTCTGATGTTTGAAAGAAGTCCTGCTTCTCCTGGAATGATAACTGCTCCGCATCCGGTCTTTGCAACCTTCTCTCCAACAACAGGGATGTTCTCTTCCTGAAGTGAGAGGATTATATCTGCACGGTGGAGTGATGCCTCAATAAGGGCGGGATCCTGTGTGTCTGCCGCCAGTGGTCTGTTGATATCCTGGAGCTGATTAAATACTGCGCGAACATCGTCAGGTGTTGCATCAAATCCAAACCCAAGGTCAACAATATCTGCTCCCTCTTCAAAGAACCGGAGGACTTTTTTGCGAATATCAGGAATTTTATGTGCATCCATTATCTCTGCCAGCACTTTCAATCTGGTCCCGTTGCCGATTTTAACGCCCCTTAGCGAAAATATTGGTTCCTTCTCCTCTTCAAGCCCTGAGATCTTTTTATATGCCTCTTTTTTACGTTCTTCAGCCAGGAATTCATCAGCCGGAATGTCACAGGAAAGTTCAGTTTTTCCAATCAACGGAAGTACAAGACCCAGATCTGCTGCATGACGGGGACCCAGGTAAACTGGAATTCCGGTTTCCTGTTCCACTTCTTTAAATGAAGCCGTACACATCCCGGAAACCAAAACAAGGTCATAGGATGAATCAGAACGCAGGAGAGAGAGAACCTGTGATGGGGTAAGGAATGATGCAAGTTCTCCTGTCTCAACCACATCCGCGTTATACCTGCTTGCAGCTTCCTTTACAATATTGTAAGTAACTCTTCCGGTAGGCAGTAGGATCTTCATCACCCTTTCCTTAATACCGGTAAGATAAAAAAATAATGTAGTAAGGGATGCTGAAAACTGATCTCCATATCCATACTTCCTTCTCAAAAGACGGTGAAAGCACGGTTGAACAGGTGCTTGCCGCTGCTGCCGGGGCAGGACTGGATATAATAGCAATAACTGATCATGACACGATGGACGGGTACAGGTTAGCCTGTGAGTTAGCAACAGATATCCTGATCATCCCTGGTGTTGAAATTTCAACAAAAGAGGGCCATCTCATCGCGCTTGGTATTGAAAACCCTCCCCCGGCCGGATTTTCAATTCTGGACACCATTCAGGAAGTAAAAAACGCCGGAGGAATTACTATTCTTCCCCACCCGTTTCACCGTTACAGGCATGGTGCTGCTCTTAAATGCTTCGAGTCATTTGCTGCAGCTGATGCTATTGAAATATATAACAGCCGGTACGTGATACCCCATGCCAACCGGAGGGCAATGCGCCTTGCACATGCCATGGGAAAACCTGTTGTTGCCGGAAGTGATGCACATAATGCACGGTATATCGGGTATGGAAGAACCCTGATAGATGCAGAGAAGAATATCGAATCTGTTCTGAAAGCTATCAAAGAAGGTAAGACACAACCTGCCGGAAGAAAAACACCGGTGAGGATTTATACAAAACAGTCTTTGCGAAATTCATGGCGGAAGATCCGGGTCAGACTACACAGGTAAGACTGGCCTTTCGGATTGGATATATCGGAACCTCGTTTTTTGGTTCACAATATCAACCGGAAATAAGGACTGTTGAGGGTGAGATAGAAGCAGCCTGCATGAGGGCAGGAATTATATCCAGCCGCAGGGACTCAAGGCTTACACTTTCGGGCAGGACTGATCGTGGTGTTCATGCAAGAAACCAGGTTCTTGCTTTCTCTACTACTAACCCGGATCTTGCAATCCGTGCCCTGAACGGACAATTACCCTATGATATCTGGGCCACATCCTGGGCCTGTGCACCGGATTCTTATTATCCGCGGTATGATGTCATCAGCCGGACGTACCGGTACTATTACAGCAGAACTCCTTCTGATGTCCAGGTAATGAAGGAAGCTGCTGCGTTATTCACGGGTACACACGATTTTCGTTGCTTTGCCCGGGTAGAAACAGGAAAAAATCCAATAAAGACGATTGACCAGATCGATATCATTTCTGAAAAAGGGGGATGTCTGCTTGAAATCACTGCACAGAGTTTTTTATGGCACATGGTCAGATCCATTGCAGGGGCACTTCTTCAGGTATCAGAAGGATCACTTACCACCAGGGAACTGGAATATTATCTCTCCGGGGCGTGTAAAAACAAGATTAAACCTGCCTCCCCTGATGGCCTTATCCTGTGGGAGGTGGATACAAATCTTGACTGGCAGGATATGGCAGTTTCTGAACTTAAAAAAGGAAGAATAGTCAGGAAGTCAGAAGAGTTTCTCCTCCTTGGAAAGGTATATTCTCTTCTCTTAAATCAGGCTACAGATCCTGTTCAACCTTATGAATCATGGTTTTGATGTCAAGCCAGATGATAAGATCATGTTTATCTTTCTCATGGATTCTGATTTTTTTCCTGATAATGCCAAGAATGTCCCTTTCACTGTTTTTTGAAGTCTGAGCATCCCGGTCAATATCTTCATCTGTATAAGTGGATACTGCAAGCACATCATCAACCAGTACTCCAATCATTTTTTCAGACACAGTTGAATCAAGGACGATGATTCGGGATCTCTTTTTCCCGTCTGCTTCCCTGGTGATATGCATCATCTCCTTCATGTCGATGATGGTGGTAATTATTCCACGCAAATCAATTATCCCTTTGATAAAAAAAGGAGTGTTTGGAAGAGGCGTAATCTCTGTTGTATTAATGACTTCTCTTGTATCAAAAAGATCTATAGCAAATAGTTCATTTCCAAGTATAAATTCAACAACCTGAAGATTTCCTGTATTTTTCGTCACAAATCTTGCAGTATTTGAAGTTTTCTGTTTGGTCTCCGGTACATTGTCATCAGGTTTGTCCTGACTTTGAAAATCAACAAGAAATGTGCCCATGATATCTCCAAGTCCCCAGCATCTTCCAATTTTTGCCAGGATTTTTCTTACGGTATCATTTCAGGATACATGTTCATGAACTTTTCGTATGTTTTATGTTTTTTTCTGAAATGACTCCATTTATTCCATGTTCAAAAGATGCAATTTTCTAATACCGGATATAACCTGTATTCAATGAAAGGTCCTCATCCGGAAGATGTTCTGCACAGGTGGTTTGGGTACCGTACATTTCGTCCTGGTCAGAAAGAGATAATTACTCATGTAATTAATGGAAGGGATGTGCTTGCGGTGATCGCGACCGGCGGGGGTAAATCACTTTGTTACCAGATTCCTGCTTTAATCAGGGAAGGAACCGGGATCATAATATCACCCCTGATTGCTCTCATGAAAGACCAGGTTGACTGCCTGGGGGAATCAGGGATCCCTGCCGCTTTTTTAAACAGCACCCAGGATTTAAAAGACAGGCGAAGCATTGAGGAGTCTATCATAAAAGGTTCGCTAAGAATTCTGTATATTTCCCCTGAACGACTTGTTCAACCTTCATTTCTTGAATTTTT
>JAQVIE010000188.1 GCA_028695895.1 Methanospirillum sp.
TAAATTTTGCCCGTTTCCATCCTTCGGAGATATAGTAGAGTTCTCTCAGCGTTGATGACCGGTTATCCGTGATCTGATGTTTTAAAAACCAGATGACATAAGCCATTTTCAGGATATGAAGGGCACTTTTTTCTGTTCCGGCCTCTCTAAACCTTTCTCTGTCACCGTACTTCCATACCTCGGTTTTTTCATCATAAGCGATATTCCGTTTTGTCCTTGTAGGCATGGTAACAGAAGGAAGTTCGCCTTTTGTCATCTGCTCGTGCCACTTTTCAGGAATGGACAGCAGTCTCCTAAGTGTGTGATCCCTGATATCTTTCTTATGTACGGTCAAGATCTACCACCACTTTCTTTTTTTCGTCAACACCCCTGATATCAATCATACCATTGCCAGATCCCCTGTAAGTAAGTTGCCAGCCTTCACCACCGGCAAGCCTTATCTGCCATACTGCAGATCTGTCAGTTCCCATCTCTTCAACAAATGCTGCCGGCAGATTTGCAGTGCTGACATCATCAGCTGTGATGACATACAAGGTCAGGTCAAGGGCATGGGTCGTGTAATTCTGAATTGAGACCGTGACCACCCCTTCTTCGGTCCATTTCTTTGCAACCAGCCGCCGCATTATCCGGCCTTCAATGGGAGTAATATCCGGGACAGGTTTTTCGATAGTCTCTGCTACTTTTGTTGCAATCTCAGGGATAATAGCGCAGATTGCTCTTGCACGCTCTTCAGAAAGCCTGTTTTTGTCCCTTCTTGAAAGGAATGTCTTGAGATCGCGTCCGAGTTCCTGTAATGCCAGGGTAATCTCCCGCTCAATCTCCTGAATTGCAGCGATTGCATCCTTACTTTCACTGGTGAAGGGCACATTGGTTGACGCAACATGAACAAGGATGAGGACAGGCCCGGTTGGAAGTCCTGACTGGCTGATATTATAGTTTCTCCAGTTTACATTGCTGATACATCCGGTGATAGCGCATGCTCCCTGCTGGTACATGAGAGGAACCCGGTTTGCAAACCGCATTATCCTGGCATTGCCTTCAGCCTCCAGTTTTCCTCCATATCCAAGGGCAGCCTCTACGATGAAAGGATGACCGTGATGCACACCTGCCGGCCTTGTTCTTGCAGAACAAAAATCAAACTGAAACTCCTTTTCAAGGCCCTGTCTAATCAGAGCTTCTCCAATAGGGGAGAGACACAGGTTTGCCGGAGGGGGAGGAACCTTTGCCTGCTGCATTGCAGATTGAAGACTGGCAAGTCCTTTTGCATCCAGCTTATCAGCTTTTGTCGTAGGTTTTAGCCTGGCAAGCCTGATGATCTCACCTGCAGTCTTCTGGCCTACCCTTGAGAAACTGCTTATAAGAAATGGTTCAAGGGTTTCTTTCGAACTTCCTGCCATCCGTTTCAGTTCTCCTAATTCCACCCCGTGCGGATGAGGAAGGATATCCTGGGGGGCTATGATAGGTTCATCACTGGCACGGTCAAACAGGATTGCTTCTCCGTCAATCTCAATCCTGAGACGGGCATGCGGATTTACCACCGAAGTGTACCGCAGGTATTCAATCAGGCGCTTTTTAGCGGTTAGGGAACTTTTAAACTCAATTTCTATCCTTGTTCCATGCACCCTGTCCCAGGAGATCTCTTCCCTTTCCAGGATCTCAGGCTCATTTGTTTCGGTTTTTATCTGGACAAGGAAGCGGAATGCAGGCCTGTCTGATCCGCATCTGGAGATGACAAGGGTTGGTCTGCCACTTGTTAGCTGGGCATAAAGCACCGCTGCTGAAATCCCTATCCCCTGTTGACCACGTGACTGTCTAATCTGATGGAACCTGGATCCGTAGAGGAGCTTTCCAAAGACAAAGGGAATATTATCCGGAACAATGCCGGGGCCGTTATCTTCAACAATGACCTTGAAAATATCTCCTTCCATCCGAAAAATGCCAAGATAAATATCAGGAAGTCCTCCAGACTCCTCGCAGGCATCAAGGGCATTGTCAATTGCTTCTTTCACCGTTGTAACAATGCCACGGGTCGGGGAGTCAAACCCGAGAAGATGTTTATTCTTCTCAAAAAACTCGGCAACACTTATGCTTCGCTGTTGTTTTGCAAGATAATCAGCATGAGAAGGTTTTGGTGATGCCATTTTTTTATGCGGATGACAATTTTCGTATTGCCTCAGGGACAGTGAGTTTCTCCTGTGTTCCGGCTTTCATATCCTTCAGGGTGATGATTCCAGCTGCAACCTCGTCTTTTCCTATTATGATGGCATAGTCTGCATTTTTTCCGGCAGCCTTCATCTGGGCTGAAAAACTCCTGTTCATCAGGTCGGTTTCGGTGATTATTCCATTCATCCTGAACTCGCCAGCAATGTAAAGGGCACGATTTCGTCCCTCATTTGTTGTTACAATCATAACCTTCGGCTGCCACGGGATCCAGCTCTCTTCACCTAAAGCCACCATAACCCGGTCAAATCCTATGGCAAATCCTGCTGAAGGGGTGTCTTCTCCCCCAAAGAGGTGGGCAAGGCGGTAAGCCCCGCCACCAAGGATCTGGTTCTCTGCACCAAGACCCTCGGCAAAACACTCAAAAACCATCCCGGTATAGTAATCAAGGCCACGTGCAATAGCCGGGTTTATCTCGTACGGGATTTCTGATAAATCAAGGATGGAAAACATCTCCCTGATACGGGCAGCCTCCGGTATCTCTCCGATGACTGCGAAAACCTCGTCAAGGGTCCTGGCACCACAAAGCCTGACAAGGGGTTCGCAGAGATGGTCAAAGTCGATGTCACGAAGATGGTTTATTGCTGCATTTTCTTCCCTTTTGTCTAAGAATGCCCTTATCTTCTTTTTATCCTCGTCGGTAAGATCCGCAAGAAGGGTCCGCATGAATGAGAGATGACCTATGCGGAGGACAAACTTTACCCCTGCAGTCTTCAGGAGATCATAGCCAAGGATGATAACCTCTGCATCACCCATGGCAGTATCGGCTCCGATAAGTTCTGCCCCAAACTGCCAGAACTGCCGGTACCTTCCTTTTTGTGGGCGTTCATACCTGAAACAGTCGGAAAAGTAACACCATTTGACAGGCTTGTTAAGTGACCGTCCTTCCTCAACGTACATTCTTAGAGCCGGAGCGGTCAGTTCAGGCCTGAGCGCGAGAGATCTGCCACTTTTATCCTCGAACACGTACATTTCGCTGATAATACCTTCTCCTGACCGGATAGTGAAGAGTTCAAGTTCTTCAAATACCGGAGTGGCTATCTCCTGGAATCCATAGAGTCGTGCCTGTCCCCTCATCCGGGCTTCAATTTCACGACGCCGCTCCATCTCATCAGGGAGCATGTCCCGTGTCCCGCGTGGTTTTTGTATCATGGTGTTACCTTCTGGTATTATTTCGGGGAACACTCCCGAAGAATCTGGTTAATGCTGGTTCGTTTGTCCAGATCTTCTCTCTCTTCTCTTTGCCCTGGAGATATAATGCAAGCAGGACAATCCCTGTCCCAAGGATGGTGATATGAGGCCATATCCAGACTATCCCGGCACCAGCGGTTGCAAGCGCAGTCTGGTATACTCCGTCTATTGAGGCTTTTCTGTACCCGGGAAGAAGGGACCGTGCCCAGATTCGTATATCACGAAGCCAGAGGAAGATACAGACCACAACACCGAAGACTGAGATCAGAAAGAGAATACTCATCACAATGAACCTATTATGTACTGTTTCTTGCATATCGTACT
>JAQVIE010000189.1 GCA_028695895.1 Methanospirillum sp.
GATATCTTTCCAGAGTTCTTCACATGTGAACGGGATGATTGGAGCAAGAAGCCTTACCCATGCAGAGCAGAATGACCTCATGGCATTCTTTCCTGCAGGATTCAGACCGAGGCGGCGTTTATACCATTTAAGGTCTGATTCGAATCCGAAAAATGCTTCCTGAAGAGCCTGTCTGGTCTGAAAGTTCTCCATGGCATTTGTAACCTGGGTTATCCGGTTTTGCATTCTTGAAATAAGCCACTGGTCAATGTCAGTTTCATGGCCTTCTGATGCAAGCCCGTCTTTTATGGTCTGTGTAAACCGCTCTATCTGCTTCCTGGTAGAAGAAACAAGTTCATTTCTCCAGTCAAAGTCCTGCCATGGCTCACCTGAACCTATAAGGAACATCCTGACCGTATCAGCACCAAAGTCATTTATCGCATCTTCAAGCAGGTATACGTTCCCTTTGGACGAGGACATCTTTGCCCCGTTTAAAAGACCCATTCCAAAGACAACCATACCATTAGGAAGGTATTCTTTTGGAAAGATGGTGCAGTGGTGGAAGAGCTGGAATGTCAGGTGGTTTGAGATGAGGTCTTTTGCAGAGAACCGAAAGTCGTACGGGTACCAGTACAAAAACTCTTTTCTCATCTCATCCAGACGTTTTCGTTCAGGAAGCCCTTCAGATTCTTTACCAAGGAAGATATAGTCAAATACCTCAGGGGTAAGAAGAGAGGGCTCTATACACTTTATTCTGGAAGCGATCGTGTAATAGGCCATGTAAACGGTTGAGTCTGAGAGAGGTTCAATTAACCATTCCGGGTCCCATGGCATCTTTGTCCCAAGTCCGATACGTCGTGAACATGCCCAGTCCTTGAGCCAGTCAACAGTCCGTAAAAATTCTGCTTTTGTCTCCTGGGGAACAAGCTCCATATCTTCAAGGTGATCTTTGACCTGCTGTTTCCATGCCTCATCACTGTATTCAAGAAACCACTGGTCATGGAGGACCTTGACAAAAGCACGGGACCCGCACCGGCAGACAACAGGACGGGTGTCAAATTCGTACATGATGCCTGAGTGATGCTCCGCGGTCAGCATCTCTGCAATTTCTTCCCTGGCAAATTTGACAGGTTTACCACCGTACTGCTCGTACATCTTTCCGGTCGCATGTTCGGCGGTATACACCGACTGGGTCAGTTCCACAAGGTTTGGATCATCCTGATTGATGATATCAGCCTTTTCAACCGCATCTACAGCCGGAAATTCTCCATATCCCTCAACTTTGATAATTCCGACTGGTCTGACACCGGTGTACTGCCCTTTCCGCTGTAAATCCCTGAGAGCGATATAGTCATAGGGGGCATGGGCAGGAACACTCATTACAAGGCCTGTTGCCATATCAGGATCTACAAAGACTGCCGGCAGGACCGGAACTTCTCCGCAGAGGGGATGACTGACAATCTTGTCAACAAGTTCTGATCCCGGAATGGTGCCGGTCTCATTTACCTCATGGTCCTGCAGCCCTATTTTTTCCATCGCCTGTCTGGAAAGGATCCATTCCTTTCCATTGACAAGAACCCTGACATAGGTAATTGTCGGATTAACCCAGAGATTGGTAACTCCATAGATGGTCTCAGGCCGAAGAGTTGCACAAGGGATGAATGCATCCCCGTACCTGAACATGATAAGGGTAAATTTCTGAATCTCAGCCTTGTCTCCTTCAAGAAGGTCATGGTCTCCGACAGGATTCTCACATTGCGGACAGTACCTGACAGGATGTGCCCCTTTGTTCACATGACCTGCATCACGGAGATGGTACCACTGCCATTCAATAAATTTGCTATATGAAGGCTCTACCGTGGTAAACCGTCGTGACCAGTCGATGGAAAGACCTGCCCTGGTCATAACGCGTTCATACTCATTTGAAAAATAATTGACGATATTTAATGGATCTACAAAGGTTTCAAGGACTTCTTCAGGGACACGATAAAGTTCCGTGTAGAGCTTTATAGCAGATTCATCCTTCCTTGCAATCCGTTTTGAGATACCGATGACAGGAGCCCCGGTGACATGAAACGCCATCGGATAAAGGACTTCTCTGCCACGCATCCTCCAAAATCTTGCGACAACATCAGGAACTATATATGTTCGCCCATGACCGACATGCATGGCACCACTTGGGTAAGGGTATGCAACAGTCAGGTAGAACTTCTTCTTTTCAGAAGGTGTGGCAATAAATACCCCATCCCATTGCTTTCGGATAGCAGCTTCCAAAGCCTGTGTCTCTTCAGTCATTCACACCCTCACACTGTCTTAAGTCTGATGGGTTCTCCCTCGTTATACCTGCGAAGCATCTCCTGGGCTATGGTGCTGTTCTTGGCCAGGTGTATCTCACCTGAGTCATTCACGGTTGCAGTAAAGAGATATTCCCGTCCGGCAAAAACATCCACAATCTTTCCGGTGTTATCAGGGGAGATGATGGAGAGCTGCTTTTTATCTATCCTGACCTGAAGTCCGTCACCAAGGGTCAGTTCCTCCCTTTCAGACTGCCCTGGCAGGAATGTTTTAATCTTCTTTGCAAGTTCAGATGTCGGTCTGATATCAATACCTACTCCTACCTTGTTAACGATTGCAGCGATGTTTTTTCCACCCTTTCCAATTGCTGCAGGAACATCCCGGTCATCAATATAAACAACTGCCTTTGTTGCAGAAAGCATCTCAACACTGACCTCACCACCTGTGTACCTGCCGATTTCCCTTTGGATATCCCGTTCTGTGATGGACCACGCATTAGTATCCTCTTCTTCCTCGTCAGGTTCTTCATCATCAGACACATCTGCCTGATTCAGTTCCGGATCAGACTGGACATGCATTACCGTCTCTTCCGGAGGAAGGTAACTCTCAGAGTTGTCAGGTTCTTCATCTTCTTCTACAGGAAGGACAATGGTTTCAGTCCCGTATCTGAATATTTCAAAGATGGGCTGGTCAGTTATCATATCAGAAACAGTTGTAACCGGCCTTATCTGCATGTCAGAGTCAATACCTTCAGGGATCTTCATTGAGAAGGAAGTTGAGCATATCTGGTTTATCTGTCCGTCTCTTACATAGATCATGTTTCCGAAAATCTGTGCCAGAACTGAGAAATCAAGCCGGTCTGCAAACCTTTGCAGGGCCTCGTGAGGTGATACGGCATGAATTATTCCAATCATACTGATGCCTGCAAGCCGCATGTCAGCAAATACTTCGAAGTCCTCGTTTTTGCGTAATTCATCAAATATGACAAAGTCAGGTCTGACCAGAAGAAGCACGTCAGCAGTATTGGCCATACTTCCGTCAAGAGCACTATACTGGGTTATCTGGTCAGGAACAAGCATTTCACGCGGTTGTTCCATTGTTTTAATGATAACTCCTTCATCGCAGAGGTAAGTTGCTATTGCCTGTGCAAGGGTGGTTTTTCCACAGCCAGGCGGCCCGGTGATAAGAATTCCAGGCTTTTCTCCCCTGAGCATCTGTTTGATCTGGTCAGATTCGGCATAGTCATCAAGTGAAAGGTCAACAATAGGCCTTACTGCGGTGATATCCATACCGTCAGAGAACGGACGGCGGGTAATTGAAATACGCATTGATCCGATCTGGGCAACAGTCACTCCGCGTTTTTCTATCTCGATAAATCCATCATGGTCACGTTTTGCCCGTTCAAGGATCTCCTGGGCTATCATTCGAAGTTCGTACTCTGTGCAGGGCTGATCA
>JAQVIE010000190.1:0-830 GCA_028695895.1 Methanospirillum sp.
CCCGGTTACAGGGATATGCCGCCCTGTTCCAAAGGCAGCAAATCCTGGAACACCGTCCAAACCAGCTGCAAATGGAAGTGCCCCTTCAGCAAGCGGCTTTGGCCGGATAATCTCCACGGAATCTGGAATTTCAATCTTTTCACGCATATGTCCCACGGCCTCGTCAGCCATGAGGAAGACAGGAGTTCTGAAACGATCTGCCAGGTTGAAGGCTTTAACAGTAAGATCAAAGCATTCCTGAACACTTGACGGGGCAAGGGCAATTATACTGTAATCCCCGTGGGATCCAAATCTGACCTGCATGATATCACCCTGTGCTGCCATGGTAGGCTGACCGGTTGAGGGGCCTCCACGCTGAATATTTACAAGAACACACGGGGTCTCTGTCATCGCGGCATATCCGATATTTTCCATCATCAGTGAAAATCCGGGTCCTGATGTTGCGGTCATTGAGCGGGCACCGGTCCATGCAGCCCCGATAATTGCAGCCACTGAGGCTATCTCATCCTCCATCTGGATAAAACAGTTCCCCTTAATCTTTGGCATCCTGGCGGCCATGTGCTCAGCTACTTCTGTTGACGGGGTAATTGGATATCCGGCAAAAAAGGTACATCCGGCTGCAAGCGCTCCTTCAGCACTTGCAATATTCCCCTGCATAAAAGCAATCCGGCTAATACTCGATCACCACTTTCATTGGTTCATAGGGTTTTTCAGGCACCCACCTGATTGCCTGGTCAGGGCAGATTAATGCACAAACACCGCATAAACGTCTTCCATAAAGTTCCCGGAGCCGGCAGTTAGGGCAGCGTTCCGGCTGATCCAGTTCAGGA
>JAQVIE010000190.1:840-3725 GCA_028695895.1 Methanospirillum sp.
GCGGTTTGGACCATTCCCGGGCCTGTAAATTCTATAGGGGCAGACCATGGTACAAAGATTACATCCTTTACACCGGGATTCGTCAATCTCAAGTTTCATGATTCACATAATTGAAGATATTTTTTTATTCCGCTGTACAAAATATAAATCATTCATAAATATAATACTTGAATTTGCTAATACATGTAGGTCTGATAACACTAAAAATTACTTCCAGCAATGGGACTTCCCCTGACATCAAACCATGAATTGTGGTGTTATTAAAAAAGGTATTTTCAATCAGGATCTTCCTGAAGGATACATACCCTGAAATACTTCATGTGCATGTTCTTCAACCACGGCAAAGAGGTCTCCGCCATGAGCATCCATAGCCACAGTGAGCGGAAGCCTGTCAAGCTCAATTACCCATACTGCTTCTGCCATTCCAAGTTCAGGATAGTAAACCCTGGTAAGTTTCATCCTGGCTGCAGCAAGATTTGCACACCCTCCGGTAAAGGCAAAATACACAGCCCTCCCTTTGAGCAGTTTTCTGACATCTGCTGACATACCTCCTTTTCCGATAATTCCCCTGATACCTGCATCCAGCATAAACCCTGTAAGCTGGTTCATCCTCGCAGAGGTTGTAGGGCCTGCAACTACAATCCGGTTATCAGCTACAACCGGACCACAATGATAAATTACCGCCCCTTTTGGATCAAAAGGAAATCCTTCCTCCATGATCTTCAGATGGGCCTCGTCACGTGCAGTATAAACCGTTCCGGACAATGTAACCATCTCTCCGGCCTTAAGCGAAAGAACTTCGTCGCCAAGCGGAGCCTTCAGATGTTTCATAAAGAGACCTCCACGGTTGCATGCCTTGCAGCCCAGCACTGAATATTGACTGCAACCGGAAGAGAAGCGGTATGGCACCCTGCTGTCTTCACTTTCACTGCAAGACAGGTGGTATCCCCCCCAAGTCCCATCGGACCAATTCCAAGCAGGTTCACCTTGTCACAGATATCCTGTTCATAAGCTGACATAATATCCACCGGTTCCAGCAATGCTTCTTTTGCCAGAGAGGCTGCAATATCAAAAGTCCCACCGATACCAATGCCCAGGATAACCGGCGGGCAGGGACGGCCACCTGCAATTAACATGGTTTCAACAATAAACTTTGAGATATTGTCCTTGTCTGATGGGTTCATCATGCTTATCCTGGATACATTTTCTGATCCCGCACCCTTGGGAAGAGCAGTAATAGTAAATTTTTCACCTGTTTTCACATGAACAGGGGGCATATCATATCCGGTATTTGTTTTGGTGTTTTCACGGGTCAGGGGATCTACAAGATTGGGGCGAAGGGGAACTTTTTCAGTTGCATTTTTTATACCGGTTAAGACTGCCTGTTCCATTTCCGTTGTCCAGGTAATTCCTGAAGGGAGGGTAATATAAATAACAGGAATCCCTGTGTCCTGGCAGAGCGGGGCAGAACGTTCTTCTGCAAGGCGGATATTTTCAAGAATATTCTGAAGTTCCTGTTTTGCAACAATAACTGATTCAGTTTCCAAGGCCTTTGTAAGTCCGGCCTTCACATCATCAGGGAGAAATATCTCTGCATCTCTGACTGCCTTCTCTGTTGCTTCAGATATTTGTTTAATAAGATAAGGAACATCAGGTCCTGACATATAGTATATATCTATACTAAAAGGGGTATAGAACTGATCCGGAACAACTAAAAAAAAGTAAAAGAGTAAACTTTTCAGGATTCCTGTTTCATCTCAATTACGAGATGAGTTGGAGAGGGGAGTTTGTGACCACCGTGGCGGAGGGCATCCTTGATCTTTTCAATACCGGCAGGATTTGAGTACACCGTGAAGATCTTCTGATTCTCCCTGACCCGTGCCGCGGTTCCGACTGCCTTACCAAATGCAAGGCGCATACCCTGTGAAACACGGTCAGCACCTGCACCAGTTGCCTGCTTATTTTCACGCAGAACATGGTGTGGATAAGTCCGCAGCTTGAGGTGATAGTTCATACGCCCTATCTCCTTGTTCAATTTTCTGTTAATGCTCATACGGGCTGCTTCAAGGGCTGAATGCCGTATCTGACAACTTTCGTCCACTACCAGGGAAACTTCCATTGGAAATTCACTTGTCAGGTTCCCCATATCAAAGTGAACGACTTTAATTCCTGGGATACCTCCCATATATTCCTTGCGAGTATAGGCCTTCTTTGCAAGGTTTCTGTACATGCTGTTTGGTTTTCTGACCATGATCCCGAACTCCTGTATTGATATGTACTTTTATAAATTGCCGGATTTGCACTTAATCCTTTCTTCCTCTCTCTCCTCTTCTTCTATCATCTCAAGGATATGACGCCGGAGATCGATAAACTCCTTGTTTGTTCTGTCACGTGGTCTTGATATCGGAATATTGATGATTTCCCTGATGATACCAGGCCTTGGAGACAGAATCACCACCCGGTCTGAGAGGAAGACAGCTTCATCGCAGCTATGCGTCACAAATAAAATTGTCTTCTTTTTTGTCTCCCATATATCCAGAAGCTCGCATTGCATGAAGTTCCTTGTCTGGGCATCAAGAGCTCCAAATGGTTCGTCCATTAACAGAATGTCAGGATCAGTGGCAAGTGCTCTTGCAATAGCCACACGCTGTTTCATTCCTCCGGATAATTCATGCGGATAACTTTGTTCAAACCGGGAAAGACCTACAAGTGATATGTATTTTCGTGCAATTTCATATCGCTTTTCTTTTGAGATGCCCTGCATCTGAAGACCGAAAGCAACATTGGAGAGTACATTTCTCCATGGAAAAAGGGAGTACTCCTGGAACACCATTCCGACTTTTTGTCCAGGGCCGGTAATGAGAGAACCGTCCACGCGGACTTCT